>JAQGHH010000287.1 GCA_028288945.1 Phycisphaerales bacterium | reverse complement strand
CGCGGCGAAAGCTTTTTCCGCCGCACGGATTGTCTTTTCTATGATCGCATCGGTGTGGGCCAGGCCGACGAACATCGCCTCGTATTGTGACGGGGCGAGGTAGACGCCGTTGTCGAGCATGGCGTGGAAGAACGTGGCGTACGCCTGCGTGTCCCCGGCGGTGGCCTGGGCGAAGTTGGTCACGACGCTTGCGCCCTTCGTGAAGAAGGGGGTGAGCATCGAGCCGACGCGGTTGAGCGCGAGGGGGACGCCGCTGGTCTGGGCGGCGTCGATCATTCCCTCGGCGAGCATCGCGCTGCGCCGTTCCAGGGCCTCGTAGCTGCCGGCCTCTTTAAGGATCTCCAACGTCGCGATGCCGCCCGCCATGGCGAGGGGGTTGCCGCTGAGCGTGCCGGCCTGGTAGACGGGGCCGGCGGGGCTGACGAGTTCCATGATTTTGTGCGGGCCGCCATACGCCGCGCAGGGCAGTCCGCCGCCGATAACTTTGCCCAGGCAGGTGATGTCCGGCTTTACGCCGTAGCGAATTTGGGCGCCTCCCCAGGCCACGCGGAACCCGGTCATCACTTCATCGAACAGCAGCAGCGCGCCGTAATGGTCGCAGAGCGCGCGCAAGCCTTCTAAATATCCCGCGGCCGGCGGAACGACGCCCATGTTCCCCGCCACGGGCTCCACCGCGAAGCAGGCGATCTCTTTCCCATGTTTCGCGAAAACGGCCTTCGCCCCCTCGAGATCGTTGTACGGCGCAAGCAGCGTATTGCCGGCGATCGACTTGGGAATGCCCGGGCTGCTGGGCGTGCCGAGCGTTAGCGCGCCGCTGCCCGCTTCGACGAGCAGGCCGTCGACGTGGCCGTGGTAGCAGCCGATGCACTTGACCACCAGGTCGCGCCCGGTGGCGGCGCGGGCCAGGCGGATGGCGCTCATCGCGGCTTCCGTCCCGCTGTTCACGAACCGGACCATCTCCACGCCGGGGAGCGCCGACACGATGATCTCGGCCAACTGTGATTCGCATTCGGTCGGCGCGCCAAAGCTGGTCCCGCGGCCGATGGCCTTGGATAACGCCGCGACCACGCGCTCGTTGGCGTGTCCCGCGATCATGGGGCCATAGCTGGCGACGTAGTCGATGTATTCGTTCCCATCGACGTCGCGGATCAGGCACCCGTCCGCCTCGCGGATGAATAAAGGCGTGCCGCCCACGGCCTTGAATGCCCGAACCGGCGAACTCACTCCGCCGGGCATTAATTGAATGGCCTTCTGGAACGCGGCTTGGGAATTGACGACGGTTCGTGCGGTCTTATCTGCCATGCGATCTCTCAAGAGGAATGGGTCGGCATCTTAGAACGCCCGGCGGGACAAGGCAACGAGCGAAGCGGATGAGTCAGCACGGCCTTGCAGACGACAAGCATCCAGTTTATCAAATTCGTTGTGAAAAAAGGCCTTTTCATCGGTCAAAATCGGTCAAAATCGGTCACAAACCGCAGCCGCGGACCCGAGGATGGGGGTGGTTGCTTAACGCGGTTAAAGTCGCAAGTGCCATCTTCCATCCTCTATCCTCAATCCTCCAATTCGGACTCCCCCCTCTGCTTGCCACTCTGGCAGCATTATTCCCGCAACTGTCGATTTGGCATTCACACCCATCGGCCGCAGGCGCAGGACACGCGCGGCGACCTGTCGCAAGCTCTTCCAGATGCTTGACTAACGGCGGCCGTCGCGGCAAAACTGTTGGCACATCCTTTGCAAAGTCAGCTTCCGGGTAATGACCCGGTCTCCGGGTTGCCCCTTCTCAGTCAGCCTCCATAAAGGAGTAGATTTCATGGCAAAGATCATCGGCATCGACCTCGGCACCACGAACAGCGTCGTCGCGATCATGGAAGGGGATCTCCCCAAGGTCCTGATCAACGCGCAGGGCAGCCGCCTGACGCCTTCGGTCGTGGCTTTCACCGAGAAGGGTGAAATGCTCGTCGGCCAGACCGCCAAGCACCAGCAGGTCACCAACCCCAAGAACACAATTTTCTCGATCAAGCGCTTCATGGGCCGCCGGCATAAGGAAGTCGCCGGGGAAGAAAAGATGGTCCCCTTCGAAATCGTCGGCGGCCCCGACGATTATGTGAAGGTCCGTGTCCGCGGCAAAGACTACACGCCCGAACAACTTTCCGCGTTCATCCTTCAAGACCTTCGCAAGACCGCTGAAGACTACTTGGGCGAAAAGGTCACCGACGCGGTCATTACCGTGCCGGCGTATTTCAACGACGCCCAGCGCAAGGCCACCAAGGACGCCGGCGAAATCGCCGGCCTGAAGGTCCTTCGCGTGCTCCCGGAGCCCACGGCCGCCGCCCTCGCGTACGGCCTGGATAAAAAGAAGAACGAAAAAATCTGCGTCTTCGATCTGGGCGGCGGCACGTTCGACGTGTCCGTGCTCGACGTGGGCGACGGCGTCTTCGAAGTGCTTTCCATCAACGGCGACACCCACCTGGGCGGCGACGACTTCGACCAGGTCCTCATCAATTTCCTGGCCGACGAGTTCAAACGCCAGGAAGGCATTGACCTCCGCAAGGACGCGATGGCGCTCCAGCGCCTCAAGGAATCGGCGGAGAAGGCGAAGATCGAGCTGTCGACCGTGATGGAGACGACCGTCAATCTCCCGTTCATCACCGCCGACCAGAGCGGCCCCAAGCACATGCAGATCACCGTGACGCGCAGCCGCTTCGAGCAGCTCATTCAGCCGCTCGTCGAAAAGTGCCGCAAGCCGGTGCTTGATGCCCTCACGGACGCGAAGTTGAACACCGAACAGATCGACGAGGTCGTGCTCGTCGGCGGATCGACCCGCGTGCCGATGGTGGGCCGGCTCGTCAAGGAACTCTTCAAGGGCAAGGAGCCCAACCGCAGCGTCAACCCCGACGAAGTCGTCGCGATCGGCGCCGCCATCCAGGGCGGTATTGCCACGGGCGACGTGAAGGACATCCTCGTGCTCGACGCCACGCCGCTGAGCCTGGGCGTGGAAACTTTGGGTGGCGTGATGACTCCGCTCATCCCGCGCAACACGACGATCCCGACCAGCAAGAGCGAAGTCTTCTCCACCGCCAGCGACAACCAGAACGCCGTGACGATCAACGTGCTGCAAGGCGAGCGCGAGTTCGCCCGCGACAATCGGCTGCTGGGCACCTTCAACCTCGCCGACATTCCCCCCGCGCCCCGCGGCGTGCCGCAGATCGAAGTGTCGTTCAACATCGACGTCAACGGCATCCTCACCGTCTCCGCCAAAGACCGCGCCACCGGCAAGGAAAGCAAGACGACCGTCCAAAACGCCGGCGGCCTCTCCAAGGAAGAAATCGAAAAGATGAAGCGCGACGCCGAGGCCCACGCCGCCGATGACAAGAAACGCCGCGAAGTCATCGACATGAAGAACCAGGGCGAAAACCTCGCCTACTCCACGGAAAAACTCCTCCGTGACAGCGGCGAAAAAGTCCCGCCCGATGTCCGCTCCCAGGCCGAAAGCGCCATCAATAACCTCCGCGACGCCCTCAAGAGCGACGACGGCGACCGCATCAAGAAGACGATGGACGCCCTCACGTCGATCTCCCACAAGCTCACCGAAGAGCTCTACAAAGGCGCCGGCGCAGCCGCCGGTGCCCAACCCGGCCCCTCGGCCGGCGGCCCCGCGGGCGACCGAGCCACCGCCGGTGCAGGAGCGGGGACCGGTGCAGGCGGTGATGGGAAGAAGGACGACGACGTGATTGATGCGGAGTTTGAGGTCAAGTAAGGGTTGAGATTGCAAATTGCAAAGTGCAAAATGCAAAGTTCAAATTGAGAGACGCGAGCATCTGCCGCCTTTTCCAATTTGAACTTTGCATTTTGCAATTTGCAATTTGCCATGATCGCCCCTTCCTGCTTGCTCCGCCATCGCCAAGCCACTACCCTCCCCATCTATGCTCGACAAGTCCTTCGCGAAATGGTGGCTGGGGCGGGTGCGTCCCTTTCGGGACGTGCCGCCGGACAAGCTGACTGCCGAGCGCGAGGCGATGGAGCGGCAGCAGGACTACAACTCCAACTACGCCGACTTCATCAAAACCGCCGTCTTCCCCGCCGTCGATAACCTCGTCCAAATGCTCGGCAAAAACGGCATCGTCCACCGCGTCTCGACGTGGGGCAATCAGCTCTCGCTCCGCGTGCACCTGGCATGGCGGTGGGGGGAGCTGGTGGTGATGCAGAGCCACGAGGACGCGGTGACTTTCGAGCACCACATCATCACCGAAGGCGAAAAACGCGGCGACGACTCCGCCGAGGACCACAGCCACCAGTACGACCTCCGCGACCAGCTCCCGCCGCACATCGCCGAGAGTGAATTGCAATTCTTCATGAGCCGTTTGGCGCAGGATTTGGTCGAGCCCGAGCCCGAAGCCGAAATTCCGCCGGGGGAGAACCCGCAGCCTGGGCACTGAATTACCAACCCAGTATTTTGTCGCGCAGGCTTTCGCCCGGATCTGCAGCCTTGAAACGGGGGGGCAAAAGGGTATTTTGTGCTGTAGCCTTTCATGTGTGATTTGCAGCCTGGGAGGCTGCGTCACAACCCCACGATCGTGCGGGGGCATTTCGAACGACCGAACTGGCCGTTTTCAGTGAAGGAGAACTCATGCGTCCCTTCGCGCCCTTCATCGCCCTTGGCATCGCACTTTTCTCGCCCGCTCCCATCGCAATTGCCGCGGACCCCGCGCCGTCGGATAACGCTGCTACGTATTACCGTCAGGCGTTTGACGCTCTGCCCAAAGGCGATGACGTCGATCGCGTGTTCAAGGATTGGGACAATGTCGCCTTCGACGGCCCTACGATCAAAATCCTCCGTCAATGCGATCCGGCGATCGAGTTAATGCAGCGCGGCGCGTCGATGAAGAAATGCGACTGGGAACTCGATTACAACAAAGGAATGGAACTCGAGTTACCCGAGCTGAAGCAGGCGCGGCGCCTGGCAGAGGCTACCAGCCTGAAAACTCGCTATCTATGCGAAGTAAAGCGCTACGAGCGCGTAGCCGCGATTTCGGCGGATTTGATAACGATGGGGCGGCACCTTTCAATGCAGCAGCTCTTCGTCAGTCGGCTGATTGGCATTGGCGTCGAGACCGAGGGCATTCATGTCGCCGCAAGGTACCTGCCCGACCTTCCTCCTCCGGTCCTCCAACAGTTGGCCGACCGGTTGGGAAAGCTGCCGGACGCGGCGGCCCTGGCGGACACGCTTCGCAATGAAGGGAGAATGAGCGCGATTACCATCAAGAAGGGACCTGCCGCCCTCTTTGGAGTTCCGCTCTCCGATCTCCCAAAGGACCCCGCGGCCCGAGCGGAGCTGGCGACGCAAGTCGAAGCGGCATGGGATCAGGCGGCGAAGGTAGTCTCGGTTCCATTGAATGAACTTCCCGGTACCCATGCACAGCTCCAGGCGATCCAAAACGCCGCGCCGCTTGGGGCGGCTACGTTCGTCAAACCCCTTCCGGCCCTCCCGCCGGTCGATTGCATGATCGCCGCCGACCGCGCCCTTCTTCGTGCCGCCGTCGCGGTGACGCAAAAAGGCCCCGGCGCCGCCAAATCCTTCCCTGACCCCTTCGGGTCCGCCCCCTTCACCTGCGAGGCCATCGACGGCGGCTACGAATTGCGCAGCGTCCTGCTCAACAGGAAGGCTAAGCCCGAATCCCTCAAGACCGGCCCTCACGCCTATGACGACTGAGGCACTGCTATCGCGCTCAATGGCCATCAGCCTGATTCGTGACTACGATTCTCCGTATGGCAAAACAGCCTTCCACCCGCCGATTGGAATACGATGTGATTGAGCCGATCGGCAAGCGCGTCGTTGTCCGCAAGGACGACAACAAGCGTGAGACCCGCGGCGGCATCGTGCTGCCCGACAGCCATGAAATCCCGGTCATCACCGGCCGGGTGATTGCCGTCAGCAAGGCGATCGAAAACGACGAAGACCAGACCATCCGCCAGTACGACAAGGTTCTGTTCGACCCCCGCGAGGCGATCCCCGTCGAGCTCGAGCACGACAACAAGCTGTTCGTCGTCCACATCGACCGCGTGCTGGCGATTTTCCGCCGATCCGAGCAGAAGCCGGCGGAGGCCCCGGGCACGGACCCCAATGAAACGGATTAAACTCTGATGGACAGCACCAAGCCCAAGAAAGTCGCGCTCGTGGGCCATTGCGGCCCTGACACCAGTTACCTCCGCCTGGCGGTCAGTTCCGCCCAGCGCGGCGCGCAGATCCTCGCCGCCGAGGACGACCAGTCGCTCAAGCACATTCTCGACGAGGGCGTGGACCTGTTGCTCTTCAACCGCGTCCTCGACTACGGCTTCGAGGAGGACGAGGGCGTCGCCGTCATCGAGCGCGTGCACAAGCACTACCCGAACGTGCGGATGATGCTGGTCAGCAACTACCCAGAAGCCCAGGCCGCCGCCGTCGCGGCCGGCGCCCTCCCCGGCTTCGGCAAGCGCGACATCGGCTCGCCGAAGGTGAAGGAACTCCTCCGCGGCGCGCTGGCGGAAGAATCAGAGCAATAGTTGGCATAACGTATTGCTGCGGTACAGATGGCAAGCGCCATTGGACGTGAAGCCGTTCGGAGCCGGGCCGTGTCGGCCCGGCTCCGAACGGCTTTCTGATATCGAATGAATTGCGATGACTACCGGTGTCCTCGCACGCCCACCTGCCGGCAATATTCCAGCACCGGGCACTGTGAACATTTGGGCATCTTCCCCGTGCAAACCTGTTTCCCGAACGGCACCAGCAGCTTGTTAATCTCCAGCCAATAACGGCGGGGGAGTCGCTTCTCCAATTCCACCATCGTTTTCTCGGGCGTGTTCCCCTGCACATATCCCCACCGGTTCGTCACACGATGCACATGGATGTCCACCGGAATCCCCGTCGGCTGTTTGCACGCGATCCCCAGCACAAGGTTCGCGCACTTGGGCCCGACACCGGAGAAACTGGTGAGCGTCTCGAAATCGCAAGGCAACTCGCCGCCGAGATCATTCGTTACGCGCTCTGCAATCGCGTGAATCGTCCGCGACTTGGGCTCATGAAAAGTGCAGGCATGGATCAGGGCGTCTATGCGCTCGGGCCCGAGGCGGGCAATGGCCGCAGGTGTGTCCGCCGCTTCAAACAACTTCAGCGCCGCCGGCAGCGACACTTCCTCAAACGTGCGGATCGTGATGACACACGCCACGAGAATTTGGAAGGGAGATCCGAATCCCCGGTCCGCCAGCTCGAACAGCACGGGCTTCGGATACGGCTTCACCGCTTCGCGCACGCGGGACATCACCTCGTCGATGTCGAACGGCTTCTTCAACCGGGCTTTCAGCGAAACCGCATCGCCCGAACGCGCGGACGCGGGTGATTTGACGCTCTTTCCCATCCCCGTAAGCTACCGCGTGGCGGAAAAGCCTGGCAGTTCCAAAAACTCGCTCTTTCGCATCGTGCTGATGCGGCCGGTTGAACGCTTAAACGGGATGTGAGGGAATCTCGATCTGTTTGCACCGTTTGTGATAGAGCAGCAGTACAGTGGGGCCGAACGAAACCAGTGCGATCACGATGCCGACGCAGATACCCGTGCCCGTCAGAATTCCGGCGCAACAGTCGCTCCGACGGCGGACGATTATGTGGGCCGGGACTGCCACCAGGAGTTCAAGAACGCTGCCGGCGATGAGGATACGATGGAGTTTCATTCCCACGCCCGTGGGATCGCCCTGGCGTGCCAGGAGGCCGAAAACAACCGACCATGCGATCCAGACCGCCACCGCAGCAGCAACAACCATCCAGAGAACGCCCTCCTTAGGATCGTGACTGGTGGAATAGCCGGCGGGTTGGCCGCTGGTCGTCGTGCCGGAATAATAAGGTTGTCTTGTCGCACGTGCGCAGAGTTCGGCCAGGGCAAAACCCCCGCCAGCCACTAAGCCGCCGAGTAGGAATCCCGAGGCGACAATCGGAATCAAGATCGAGCGGCGAGTGATCGGCCGCCGGCGGACCAAGCGGATCGGCGTCAGCATCATTGCCAAGCCGCAGATCATTAGCACTGCAATAACCGCCCCGGCGATAATACCGAGTGACAGATCGCCTGACCTGGCAATCCAAAATGGAGCTGTTAGCAGGGTGGCGACGAAGAGTAGATAAATTCCCAGCACCGCGTAGACCCACCAACGCCGTGGCCCGAATGGAGCCGCGGGTTCATAGCTGATCACTCTCCTCGTGGGGACGAGTCCGGAAGGCGCTGGCTGTGGGTCCGATGTGCTCATGGTTTCAAAGGTACCCGGAATAACGGTTTTTTGCAGAGCAGAGGTTCTTCATGGCCGCACGCGCATACATCTCCGTCGGCAGCATGCGCGAGGTCCTGACGTTTCAACGGCACCTCGCCACTTTGGGCCTCGACATCCCCTGCGACGACGCGCTTCAATCCGCGCCGCAGTCTCCCCTCGCGCAACCATTGAATGTCGGAGGCCGCGTCGTTGGCAATCGGTGGGCAATTCATCCAATGGAAGGCTGGGACGGCACGCCTGACGGCCGGCCGACCGAAAATACTTTCCGCCGATGGCGGAACTTCGGCGCAAGCGGCGCGAAGTTGATCTGGGGCGGCGAAGCCGTCGCGGTCCGGCAGGACGGGCGGGCCAATCCGCATCAGCTTCTCATTGGCGATTCCACCAAGGCCGACCTCGGCCGCCTGCGCGAAGTTCTCCTTGAAGAGCATCTTCGCGTGACGGGCTCGACCGATGACTTGCTCATCGGATTGCAGCTCACCCATTCCGGCCGCTACAGCGTGCCGAGCGCCTGGGGCAAGCGTGAGCCGCGGATCGTGCAACGGCATCCGATCCTCGACCGCCGGCTCAATCTGCCCGCCGATTTTCCCGTCCTGTCTGACGGAGACATTCGCAAGCTCATCGAAGACTTTCACGCCGCGGCGAAGATCGCGCACTCCCTCGGCTACGACTTCGTCGACATCAAGCACTGTCACGGCTACCTCGCCCACGAGCTGCTCGGCGCTCACACCCGCCCCGGCGACTATGGCGGCCCCTTCGAAAACCGCACCCGTTTCCTCCGCGAAATCGTTCAGGGCGTCCGCTCGCTGTGCCCCGGCCTGCTCGTCGGCGTACGACTTTCCGCCTTCGATCTCGTCCCGTTTCACCCCGACCCAACCCTCTCCACCCCCGGCCCCGGAATCCCCGAACCCTTCGACCTTCCTTACCGCTGGGGTTTCGGCGTCAATGCCGACAACCCCCTCGAGCCCGACCTCACGGAGCCGATCCGATTCCTTAGGCTGTTGGAGGAGCTTGGTGTTCCACTGGTGAATCTCACCGCCGGCAGTCCGTACTACAACCCGCACGTACAGCGCCCCGCGCTCTACCCGCCCTCTGATGGCTACCAACCGCCGGAAGACCCGCTCGTCGGCGTAGCCCGCCAAATGCGCGTCCATCGCACCCTCAAGCAACATTTTCCCCATCTCGTGATGGTCGGCACCGCTTACACATACTTGCAGGACTATTTGCCGCACGTCGCCCAGGCGGCGGTGCGCGAGGGCTGGATCGACAGCGTCGGTCTGGGCCGGATGGTGTTGTCGTACCCGCAGCTGCCTTGGGACGTGCTATGGGGAAACGCCTTGCAAACTAAAAAAGTTTGTCGCACCTTCAGCGACTGCACCACCGCCCCCCGCAACGCGCTTCCTTCAGGCTGCTATCCCCTGGACCCGCACTACAAGCAGTCCCAGGCAGCCCCACAACTGAAAGCCGCAAAGAAGAAGTAGGGCGGCGCACCGCTCTCTCCTTCGCAAACCCTTGAACTCTTGAACCGTCAACCTTAAACCCTTCCCCCTCGATTCCCGCTTGGCAAAATCGCAGCGCCTCACTACAGTTGTCCGGCGCAACGGGGTTGCGCGGGAGAGCCGGCCAGGGAATGAGTGAAGTATGCAGGAATCGAGTACCAAGAAGATTTACGACGTGCATTCGGTGTTTTATGACGCGACTTTCGGCCGGCTGGTCCGCCGGCGAATCGCCCAGGCCATCTCCCACATGAACATCAAGCCCGCCGACCGCGTGCTCGATCTGGGCATCGGCACCGGCGTATCCCTCAACTTCTACCCGCAGGACCGCGGCCACATCGTCGGCGTCGACCTTTCCGCCGGCATGCTCCGCGAAGCCCGCAAGAAAATCCGCGAGCAGGGCCTCAACAACGCCATCGTCTTCCAGGGCGACGCCATGCGCCTCCCCTTCGGCAAAGACACCTTCGACCACGTCTTCATCAGCCACGTCATCAGCGTCGTCAGCGACCCATACCGCCTGGTGCAGGAAGCCCAGCGCGTCGCCAAGCCAGGCGCGCGGATCGTGATCGTCAACCATTTCCAATCCACCAACCGCTTCCTGGCGCTGCTGGAAAAATGGCTCTGCCCCCTCTGCACAAAGCTCGGCTGGCGCAGCGACCTGGCGTTGCAAGATTTGATCCGCCGCACGGGCGTGGAGGTCGATTACCGCTTCAAGCTCGAAAGCATCGACCTCTGGGAAACGGTCGTGATGACCAACACCAAGTCCGCGCTCAACCTCGGTGGAATGGGAATTCTCGCCGCGTGATCATTCGGAAGAAAAATTGAACGCAGAGGGGCAGAGACGCAGAGGAAGAACGGGAGAGGCCATTTCCCGAACGCTTATCTCGTTAAGAAGCGGCTTCAGAGCCTTCATCGTGACATGGGCGTCCCGCCCATGCCTGGTGCGAATGGAGTCGAGAACTCCGGAAAACGAGACCATCCATATCATCGCGCCGGTCGCATGGGCAGGACGCCCATGTCACAAGTAAGTTCTGAAACCACTTCTAAACGGCCGATTGTGTCTCGACGTTCCCCCTCTTCCCTCCCACCTCTGCGTCTCTGCGTTCATTTTCTCTTCATCCGCCCGCGCTCGGCCGCGTCGTCGGTTTCGCGTGATGCGGCTTGGTCGCCGGCTGCGTTTGCGGACGCTGGCTGCTTTCCAATTGCTTTGCCAACTGCTGGCCCCGCTTGACGATCAGCTCGGGCTCT
>JAQGHH010000278.1 GCA_028288945.1 Phycisphaerales bacterium | reverse complement strand
TGACGATGGCGTCGCCGGGATACCAGGCCTGGTCGAAGGCCTCGGTGGCGACGATGCGTTCGGGCGGGGTGATTTCGCGGTAGATGCCACCCATGCCCATCTCGGCGCCGTCGGCGCCGCGCCAGAGATAGCGGTATTTTCCGCCGACTCTGAGATCAATTTCGCAGACGGCCAGCGACCATCCGCCGAAGACGCCCAGCCAGCGCTTGACGAGTTCGGGCGTGGTGAGTGCCTTGAAGACCAGGTGACGCGGGGCGTTAAAAGTGCGGGTCATGGCGATTTCGCGGTCGCCGGGGGCGGCGACTTTCAGCTTGCCGGAATTGGGCACGGGAAACTTCTCGGTGTTTTTGCAGTCATCGGATTGAGTGGAGGCGGCGGTGCTGACGCGTTCCAACGGGCGGGTCAGTTCGGTTTGCCAGGAATTGGGATCGGGGTTGGTGGAGGGATCGGTCAAATACGTTTCCCAGAGCGTGGCGGCGGGGGTGTGGCCCTGGGCAGTGATCCACTTCATGAATTCGCCCCACGCGGCGGGGAGGCCTTCGTAGGGGCCGCGGTAAACCGTGCGCGCAACCGTGGCGGCGGGGAGCTGGCCATTGGCGACGCGGCCGGCGGGCGCAACGGGGCGCGGCACGGGGACACTGAGGTGGAAATCGAAAACGTCGGACGGCATCTTCAGATGATGCGTGCACCAGGGGCCGGCGGGCGTGATACCTTGTTTGGCGAGGGTTTGCATGAGTTCCTGCAGGCCGGGGCCCATGACGTGGCCGATCTGGGCGCGAGGAACGGTGATGTGAATGACGGCGGTTGCCTGGGCGACGGTTTGCAGAATGCGGGGCGGGTCGATCATGGCGGACTCCAGAACGAGGGGACACTATTTTTTGGGACGTTTTTGTTCGACGGATTTCATTTCTTCCAACAGCGCGTCGAGCCGCTGGTAGCTTTGCTCCCAGGCGTCGCGGTAGCGCTCCAGCCAGGCGGTGACCTCGGCGAGGGGGCGGGCCTCGAGTTTGCGGGGCCGGCGCTGGGCATCGACGCCGCGGGAAACCAGGCCGGCGCGCTCCAGCACCTTGAGATGCTTGGAGATGGCGGGCTGGCTCATGGCAAACGGTTTGGCCAGCTCCGCGACCGACGCCTCGCCGGCCGCCAGCCGGGCAAGAATGGCCCGGCGCGTGCGATCGGCCAGCGCCGCAAACGTGGCATCGAGCCGATCGGGGGCGAGATTTCCATAACCAACTAGTTCCATTACCAAAAGGTTATATAAGTAGCGGCCCGTGGTCAAGGAAAATTTTCGCAGCCGCTGGAGGTGATTCTCGGATACTCGTGCGCCGGTGCATTGCCCATGATTGCCCATAATTGCCCACGTTTTCGAACATGTAGGCGAAAGATTAGGACGGGGACCGCGGCGGGAGCCGGCGCACCACGTTGCTCCAAATGTACCTGCTCAGGTGTGGTGCGCGGGGCGCGGTGGAACAAAAAAGCAGGACGGGCGACTTTCGTCGCCTGTCCTGCTGGTGGTGTTCCCGATTGTTCCGCCGATGGCGGAAGGGGGATCAGGTATTGAACTGCGTCCCCGGGCGGCCGTTGACGATGTCCAGGACGCCGAGGCCTTGGAAGTGGCCGAAGAAGACGTTGTTGCCCGAGCTGCCGGTCAGGATGTCCTTCGAGCCGTCGTCGGTGACGTTGCCGATGAGCAGGTTGTAGTTGGACTGGTAGGCGAGCAGAGTGTTGTAGTCTTCGCTGGTGATGCCGGCGACGAGGGTGTCGTCACCGGCGGTGCCGATGATGCGGTCTGCGCCCGCACCGCCGATGAGTAGGTCGTTGGCGTTGCCGCCGATCAGCAGGTCGTTACCGTCGCAGCCCACCTCGATGTTGGGGCCATGGCCGCCTTTGAGACGGTCGTCGCCCGGTCCGCCGAAGAGGACGGTGGGCAGTCGGACACCGCCGGCCACCTGCACGTCGTCGTTGCCTGACAGGGCGGCGACGACGATCCGGCCGCTCGGCGCGAGCGCGAAGGGGCCGAACTTCGTGTTATTGATCTGCACGTTCACACGTCCGGTGTTGCCGACGGGGGTGACGTTGATCTGGTCATCCCCGGCGGTGCCCACGACGATCAGGTTCCCGTCGAAGGTGAGGAACGCGGAATTGGGCGGCACGGCGATCACCGCGGTGCTGACGGCGGTGGCCGTCGGGGCGAGCTCATGGCTGATGGTCACGATGATAGGCCTGGAATAATGCGGCGGGGTTCCGTCGCAGAAGGTGCTGCCAAACTCTCCCGCCGAGCCAAGGCCGGTGGCGTAGGTGTGGCTTCCCCGGACGCTGAAGGAGCCGTCGCCGTTGGCGACGACAGTGCCGACGGACGTGGAGCCGTCACCCCAACTGATGCTGGCCGCGTAGTCGATGGCCACCTCGGGGCCCCCAGGGTCGGTGAACGTGGCGACGGTTTGCACCGCCGAGGGTTGGCCCTCGACCGCGGTGAAGGGCGCTCCGCCCGTCGCGACGACCGCGGGGTCGGAGACGGTCGCCGAGCTGGTGACGGTCTGCGGCGGCGTGGCGTCGTGGCCGATCGTGACGGTGATGACGTACGGCGTCGAGCCGGCGTGGTCGGCGGCGCTTTCCTCGGCGTACATGTGGTTGCCCTTGACCGTAAATACGCCGGCCGACACCGTGATAGTGCCGGTGGTGGTGGTCCCGTCGCCCCAGTTGATGCTGGCCGAATAATCCGTCAGCGGCTCGACGCCGCCGGTATCGGTGAACGTGGCGACGGTCTGGTTTCCGGAATTAGCTCCCTCGACAGGAGTGAGGCTAAACCCGCCGGTGGGAATCACCGCCGGGTCGGAGACGTTGGCCGTGAAGCTCTTGGAGTCAAAGACGCCACTGGTGTTGGTTACCGTGACAGTGACGACCTTGGACCCTTCTTCGGCGAAGGTATGAAGCTGGGTGCCGAGCGCTCCGGGGGTTGCCACAGTGAAGGTGGTATTCGACGAGCCGTCGCCCCAGTTCACATTCACCGACCATGGGCCGTTCCCGCTCAGCGCGAACTGGCCGATCTGGGTGCCCCACGAGGCGTCCGAGGCGGCAAATTCGTTGGCGGCCCAGAAGTTGCCTTGCGAGTCGGCAAAGCTCCCGAGGCTAAACGCGTGCGAAGCGCCTTCGACCGTCGACTGACTTGCCGCCCCCGTCACCGTCAGTGGAGTCGAATCGACACTCATGCCGGTGAGGTCGCCTTCGCGGCCGTCCGTGTTGTTCGCCACGCCGGCCTTTACGAGGACGGGCGTTTGCATGGTCCCGGCGGCGTCGCCCGCGTTTCGCCCGGTCACGTACATGGACATGAACTGGCCAGCCCCCGTGCCCGACTGGCTGTAATTCAGCCCGATGTCGCCCTTGGAGTTGATGTCGATGGACGGGAAGACCACGTAGTTGTTATTGCCGGCGCTGACGTTGCCCTGGTCCTGGAGCGTGGGTGTTCCGCTGCTGACATCGATGGTGTACCAGCGAGCGTCGTCCTCAGTCCCTGAGACCGAGACATGGTCGCACGCCGCGATGGTGTTGTTGTATTCCGCGGCCTTGAGGATGTGCGTCCAGAGCGCGCCGTTCCCCGACGCCGGGGCCAGCCCGGTGCCGTCCGGCTGAAGGGGCCGCACCACGCCGAGATACGGGTTCACGTTGAGCGTGGTCGTGGTAAACGTTGGTGCGTTCGAGAGTTCGTTGGACTGTCTGATGACGTTAATCGTGTTGCCGTTGCCGGCGGTTGATTCAATCAGCCACATCGGGTCGCCGGCGACGGAGTCGTGCATCACCGTCGGCCGAAGGCTGAAGCCATTGAAGTCGGTCTGGAAGGGGGTGATCGGATTCCCCGCGATCAGGTCGCTCATCGCAATGGAGGTCACCTGCACGACGCTGGTCGCACCCCCGCCCGTGGAATTCTGGTTAAGCGTGAAGACCAGGGCGTCCTTGTTGTAACCGATGTTGCCGGGGTAATCGGCGGCGCGGTTGGTTTCGCTCGTGTTGACCTGATAGAAGTACCAGTCGGCGGCGGTGAGCGTCGCCGGGCTGGCGGACTTGGAGACGGCGAGGTCGAAATTGCTCGTGGTGCCGTTGACGTCCTGAACGCCGACGATGAAACGCTGGGCCAGGTCGTCCCACACACACGTCACGTCGGAAAAATAGTCGGTTGCCGACGTGGCTCCGGTCGGAATGGGAAGGACCTGCGCGAGCCCGCCCTGCGTGAACATGAAGTCGTGCATCGAATCGGTCACGGCGGTGGTACCGGTCGCCTTGGGGGTGAAGATCGAGATCCCCTGGTTGGCGGTTTCCACGTAACTCGTCGGGCCGGCGGCGCCGGTGGTGTCGGGAGGGGAGTAAATGGTGACGAAGCCCGGCATATTGTTCGGGCCCGACGCCGCAAGTTGATTCATGCCGGTGTAGCTGCTTATGAGGTTTACGCTGAGCAGGGTGCGAACCTCGAGCGCTTCGGCCCGGGCGCCCGACCCGTTGCGCCCCGGCTGCCGAGTGAAGCGGCCGCGGCGGCAGAGTGCCTGCGATAGTTCACTCAGCCAGTTTTCCGAGAGTGGTGCAAACATAGAATCTCTCCTTGTTCAGTGAGGCGTGACGCCCGGGCCGTCCTGTGATTGGCATGACCCGCTTTTGTACGGACGGACGATCGTCCCGCCTCGGGATTTCATTTCGCAAGCCGGTGCTTGCGCGCGAGGCGCGGACTGGCCGCGGAGTCGCTCGCGCAAAGCAGAATGTGTTGTGAACCCGCGGTACCGATAGCCTGGGGCCAATGGTGCGTCAGGCAGGAGATGGCAATGAAATGCGGTCTGCCGGGAAAATGATTGAACCCTGCCGTTCCGTGGCCCGGTGCTTCCTTCTCCAAACTTCGCAGACGGTCAACTCAATATCACCCACGCGTCGCTTATATCCATCCCAACTCGCCGTAGCAACAACAAAACAAAAACAAATAGTGGATGCGAGAGCTTTGTCACGCCGGGTACGAGCGACAGCGAGGCCCCGGATCCTGATGGCGCGAGGGATCCGGGGCCTCGCTGTCGCTCGTACCCGGCGTGAAGAATCTGCTTGCAAGGGCGAGGGGTGGAACCGGAGGTCTGACATCCGCTAAGATGCATGGGCACCTGCGGGCTCCGGAAGGTGTTCGGCCCTTGGATTGGGACAAGTTTTTTCATGATCGCGCCGCTCAAAATTGCTCACGTTCAGCTTGCGACCAAT
>JAQGHH010000277.1 GCA_028288945.1 Phycisphaerales bacterium | reverse complement strand
TCACCCGCACGCGCCAGCAGGCCAGCGATCTTTCCGAGCACCTGGCGGAACTGGGCGCGAATGTGATTGAGGCGCCGACGATCGAGCTGGCGCAGCCGGGCGAATGGTCGGAGGTGGACGAGGTGCTCGAGCACATCGCCGAGTACGACTGGGTGATCTTCACGAGCCAGAACGGCGTGCAGTTCGCCAAACGCCGCTTGCTGGAACGCGGCTCAGACGCGAGGGCGTTCGCGGGGGTGCGGGTCGCCGCCATCGGCGAAGCGACCGCACAGGCCGTGCGGGATGAGCTGTGCCTGAAGGTGGATTTATGCCCGAAGGAGTTCGTCGCCGAGGCGCTGGCGGATGACTTCGAGAAGCGCGGCGAAATCCGCGGCCGCCGATTCCTGCTGCTCCGCGCCGACATCGCCCGCCCCCTCCTCCGCGAGCGACTGACCGATGGCGGCGCGGCCGAAGTCCGAGACGTCAGCATCTACGAAACCCGCCCGGCCACTTCCCTGCCGCCGGCGCTGATCGAAGCCCTGGCGGCAAAGGAGATCAACTGGATCACCTTCACCAGCAGCAGCACCGTCCGAAATCTCGCGGCCCTGCTCGGCCCCGATTACAAAACAAAACTCGGCGGCGTGAAGCTCGCAAGCATCGGGCCGATCACGACGCGGGCGATCGAAGAGTTGGGATTGACGCCGACGGTGCAGGCGAAGACGTACAACGTCGAGGGGCTGGTGGAGGCGATTCTAGCCTCTCAACGTGACGCGGGGGTTCCTCCCGCCCCAAGTGTTTAGTGAGTTCCGGTCGTGCAGTTCTCCGACGCTCTTCAACAGGTACGGGCAGGACGCCCGTATCACCAGGCGGCGAATCATCCGGCGTTCAGATCGTAGATGTAATGCGAGTGGGGATGAATGTCTTCCTCCGGCACGCCCAGTTGTTCGGAAACAATCGTGCGAACCTTCGCGAATACCGCAGCCGCGTCAACCCCGCCGTCGTTTTGGAGATAGTGCGCCCGACGACCCGACTGGATGAGGGTCCGGACGGTGGTGGACGGATCGGGGAAGCGCGAAGCGCGGGAGCTGAACAGATGAAACCGCGGTACCGGCAGGCCGTTTCGGCGGGCGAACTCCGGCCACGTTCCGCGTATCGAGCCGGCGGGAACCAGGTCGCCGATCGTAGCGGCAGGGCGCACGGCGGCGCGGCGCGTGCCGTATTGCGCACAAAGGGCGCGGCGCAACTCATAAAATGCACGGGCCGAGGGACAGATGACCGGCTCCCTCCGGCGCCCCCATCCCCGAAGCTGGGCGACAATGTAGTCCACCGTCTGGCCGACCGTCTGAAGCATTTCTGCGTCGGCATCGGCGATGGAGAGGCCAAACTCGTCCTCAAATTCCATCACCAATTCAACGGTATCCAAACCCATGGATCGACTCCGCATCGAAGGTACTGTCGCTCGCCGTTGTCACGAACCCGTCATTTTCCCGTCGCGGAGTTCAACAACTCCCGCAAGTTGTAATGCGTGTACCGCGTCAGGCTCGCCACGTTCTTTGCGTCCGCATTCGCCACCCACAAATCCAGCGTGTCCGGCTCGAAAAGGACGGACTGGATGTTGCTGTCCATGCAGACCGGCGGGTCCATCAGCTTTCTGGCGGAGTCGGCGTCGAAGGTCCCGTAGTTTTCCTTCACGCGCCCGGCGAGCGTCTCATACCGACGCCCGGCGGAAAGCATCACCGTGTCAGGCTCGGGAGTCGCAAGCAGGGGGTGATATTCGCCGGGCTTGATCGTCACGAACTCGCTCGGGGTCGCGGCGATGCCCACGGCGGTGTGCGCCTTGCCGTCGGCAATCACATAATAATATTGGCACGTGCGCGGCGCGTCCCGCATGATCTTGATGGCTTCAGCGAGCGTGGTGGCCTTTTCCATCACCTCGCGCGTGAGGTGGGCCATGGGCCGGCCGTCCCAGTCGCCGTAGCCTTTGCCGCCCATTTCGCCGATGCTGATCCCTTTCTCGTTCATCGCGGTGATGGAGCCGACGAACCCAGCGTAGCTGAGGTTCACCCAGGCGTTGCCGTAATCGGGCTGGTGAACGATCACTACCGCGCTCTGCTCGAGTCCCACGCCCCTGAGATAATCGAGCACGCGGCCGTGATAGATGTGGCCGTCTTTCGTCGCCTTGCCGAAGACGGCAAAGCCGCTGCAATGGAATAGCTCGGGGAAGAAGTTGGAGAGGCGCGCTTCCTGAACGTCCATCCCCGCGCCGCGGGCGATGGCGTCTTCCTCGGCAAGATAGCGCCGGTCCATGAAATGTTCGAGTCGGGCCTCGGCGCCTTCGATCTCACCGAAGAACCACGAGCCGCGCTCGAAGGAGCTGCCGACGCCCACGCCATAGAGAATGCGGTCGCAGACTCTGTGGATTTCTTTTTTCAGCAGCACGCCGTGCTGATGCCCCATCTCCTCGGGCGAACCTTTGAGGAACAGCACGCGTGTCCCATCGATCATCTCCAGTCGGCCTTTGCCTTCTGTGGCGACGAGATGCCGCTCGCCCGTGGCCGGAGGGAGCGTCGGGGCTTTGTCGGTCAGCATCTGGGGCACGAGCCCGATGAACTTCACGAGGTGGGACACCGCGACGGTCT
>JAQGHH010000251.1 GCA_028288945.1 Phycisphaerales bacterium | reverse complement strand
GGACCCGACGAACGGCGGAGTTTTTTGGCTCAATCTCGCAGAAGCCAAGGCGCTGGGCTTGCGGCCTGCGAATGATTCTTTCAACGACGGCACCTTCACGTTTGGCACGACCCAGAGCTACACATTCTACCCGACCAAGCGGTCGGTCCCGGGGAAATACGATTTCATCGGCCTGGCCGAGCACGAGATCTCCGAGGTGATGGGCCGCGTTCAAGGGCTTAACCTGAACAGCTTTTTCGTGCCGTACGACCTCTTCCGCTACAAGGGGACGGGCGTGCGGAGCCTGGGGGCGTCCGACTGCTCATCGGTCTATTTCTCGATCGACGGCGGCATGACGCATCTCAAATCATTCAACGCCGGTGTCGGCGGCAGCGACTTCCAGGACTGGGCGTCGGGCACGAACGACGCGTTCAACGCCTTCAGCAACTCGGGGGTTGTCAACGACATCACCGCGGTGGACAAGACGGCGATGGACGTGATCGGCTACACCCTCGCTCCGGTCCCCGAGCCCGCCTCGCTCGCCGCCTGCGCCGGCGCCCTGGCCGCCGGCCTGCTCGCCCGCCGCCGACGCCCGGCCTGATGGTCAAGCACCCAACCGCTTGACAACCCCTTCAACCCCTACCGCACGAACCGGGACGGGTCCAATTAACGCGGCGTTAATTGGACCCGTCCCGGTTTTGTGTGAAGGTAGATCGCACTCGTTACCGAATTCTTGCCGCGAATGAAAGATCACCTGCCGAATGACGGTGTCAGTCACACCTTCAAAAGCTCTCGCGCCTCGGCGTAGCCGGGGGCGGGGCGGCCGTATTCGCTGGCGGTGACTCGGGCCAGCGCGGTCAGTTGCCGCCAGCGGAACGCGGGGCGCGTGGCGGCGAATTCCTCGCACGTCGTGCGGTAATACTTTTCCGCATGCAGCGCGCCGTCTTCGCTCGTCGCGAAGCGGAGCATGAGGTCTAGCAGCGGCCGGGGGGAGTGGCCGAGCTGGCCGTAGCGGTGGACGATGGCGCTGGCGCGGGCCTGGAGGTTGCCGCGGACTGCGGCGTCGATTTCCGCCAGCAAGGCGGCGGGCTCGGTGGACCGGACGCCGTCGACGTGCTGCCGCAAGGGCAGGGGTTCCCAATGGAGGAAATCGCCGCCCCGGGCGGCGCGGTCGACGGCCACCTGATACGCGCCGAGGATGAGACAGGCGAACGTATTGCGCGGGCTGGCGACGCGGGCCATGTTTCGCCAGGCGTTGGCGGAGTCGCAGGCGTGTACGCCGATGGAATCGCCGTGAACGCTCCCCAGGGGCTTGCCGGGGACTTCGTCGTGGAAGGTTCGGCCGGCGTCACGGAGGACGAGCTGGTTGGCGGCAAGGCAGATCGCCTGGCCGACGTCGTCGGGGGCGATGCCGTCGGCCAACGCGGCCGCCGCGGCGTCCGCGGCTTGCGCGGGGGTGGCGCGGAAGATCGTCTGGCTTAGCTCGTCGATCCACTTGTCATCCGCCGCCCGAGTGCCGGGGGATTTGCCCAGGAGCTTGTGCTCATCGAGCATTTTCGGCAGCACCGTGCGGGCTGCGTCGAGCTCGCCTGCCTGATGCCAGGACTCGGCTTTGACGCAATACCGGACCGACTGGCGGAGTAGCGTGTGAGCTTGCTCGCGGCCGATCAGGTCGAGCAAGTCCCACGCCCGGTACGGCAGCACGACGCGGTGCACCTCCGGCGTGTCCTGCACGGCAAAGAGCAGTTCGTTAAAGGCATCGTCGGCGGATTTGCGCGCCGTCGCCGCGAAGAGGCGCTCCGCCTGCTGCACGTCCTGATGGCGAACGGCCTGACGAAGCGCTTCGCCGCCGGCGGATGCGCCCGGGGTGGCGGGCGGCGCGGGATCGACGGGGTGAAGGACTTCGTCCTTGCGCCCGCCGTGCTCCTGGATACGGTTGGTATTGCGGTAGAGGACTTTGAAGACGGGAAGCGGCCGCTGCGCCTCGGGGAGCTCGGTGGACATGTGGTACGCTGGGGCGAGGGCCATCATTGTGTGGAAGCCGACGTAGTCTTCTCCGCCAAACGTCCGAGCGTTGGCCAGGGCCGCGGCCGAGAGCAGGCGGCGGAGGTCGGTCCCGCCTTTCAGCTTTTCCACGAGCACCGGCAGCAGCCGATTGACCGGCGTCTCCTGCATTAGGCAGACCAGCGGCTCAAGGTCGCCGAAGGTCAGGGCCTCGGGCACCTCCGCCCCCCCTGCCGCCGAGGCAAGCCCCAGGTCAGCTGCCAGGCCCGCGCCGACGCTGGCGACGAGGACTCCCTTGCCGACATCCCCCAGGAATTGCCGCCGAGTGCATCCGTTTGTCATCGAGCCTCCGCGTGAAGTGAATGGGGGGATGATACCGCGAGTGAGAGGGAATGGGACAAAATTTCGCTATCATATTTGAAATTTCAGATTTGGGATCACAAGGATGGGACTGGAGAGATGTCCTAAAACGTCGTTTTTAGCCGATGAATGGCTGGCTCCGCCGGTGGATTTCGCTTTATCTGTAGGGCATAAACATCTATCATCGCGGCCTTGTTCAAGATGCGCATTCCAGGTTCCAAAGCCCGACGCCGACTTTGGGCGGTCGGGGTCGGGTTATTGATCGCGGCGGCCGTTGCGCCAGCCGTGCTGCGGGCGTTTGTGCGCGCGAAGGTGCGGGAGTACGTCGCGGCTCAGTGCGAGGGGGATTTTCAGATGGGGGAACTTTCGCTGTCGTGGCCCTGGGGGGCGACGGTGAAGGATGTTTCACTCAAGTCGCGGGATCGGGACGGGAAGACCATTGAAGTCATCCGTTTCGCCGAGCTTCACGTGCGGCTGGCGCGCTCTCCTTTCAGTAGCGGGCCGGTCGCGATTGATGATTTGCAGATCCGCGACCCTTCCGTGCACCTGGTTCGGACGAAGGAAGGGATCGTCGGATTGCGCGAGCAACCAGCGTCGTCAGGAAAAGTCGGGCTATCTCATTTCTCGGATTCGCTGAGCTTGAATCGACTGGATTTTCAGGGCGGGCGATTCGTGATGGAAGATCGGACCGACGCCGCGACTGTGCCGATGGCGTGGCAGAACGTGAACCTCTCCGCCGGGCTCGCGACCGGGCCGGCGCATTACACCTATCACCTCACGGCGACGGGCGAAGCCAGCGCCACGGCCGATCTGGACGGAACGGCGGACCTCGACGGAGTTGTCGTCGACATCACCCGGGGCACGGCCCACCTACCCACCGATCCGAACGCCCATCAATCCCCCCTGCCCGCGGTGCTCCAACAGGCCCTCCGGCCGTACGCCTGCCGGGGCGGAATGAAGCTTGATTTTCAGGCACATTTGCCGCTACTACAGCCTCAATCGGCGGAGGCGCACGCCCAGGTGGAATCCGAAATGACGGCCCTGCGCGTGCCGGAGTGGGAGACCGAATTCGACCGCGTGAAAGTGCGGATGAACCTCGACCAAAGTCCCTCCTCTCCGCCCGCGGTGCATTTTGATCAGCTTGAGGCGAGTGCGGGAGATGTTTCCGTCAACCTCGCCGATTCCAGCGCGACGTTTGACGCGAAGGCCGGGTGGTCGCTGAACGTGACCAAGGGGCAGGTCAATACGGGCTCGGGCCGGCAGAAGCTGTCACGCGCGGTGCGGGATGCATTGGCGAATCTCAAGCTCGCCGGCGGCGCGGAGTTTTCCCTCACGGCTTCGGGGCCTGCGGACCTGCGCGATTTTCGGCGCGTGCACTGCGAGCTGCGCCTGACGCCATCGGGCTTGTCACTGCAAGTGCCGGGTATGGGCGATCCGTTCGATCATTTCACGGACGCCCAGTTTGTCCTGAAGGACGGGGTGCTCAGCGGGCAGACGCTGCGGGCGCTATGCGCCGATGATGTGCTGTTTGTGCGGTCTGTGGATTGGGACTTGAAGGATCTGCCGCGGCGATACACATTTCGCGCGGTTACAGGGTGCGTGACGCCGGGCAAGCGGCACGGGGGTTATCCGTCGGCGGTGGCGATGTGCATGAATCTGTATCAGCCGATGGGGCCATTTTTTGTGGAAGGCAAGATCGGCGTGGACACGGGCGGGCCGGACGTAAAGGTGGATTACGACGCCCAGGTGCATACGCCCCGCGGTCGGT
>JAQGHH010000246.1 GCA_028288945.1 Phycisphaerales bacterium | reverse complement strand
CGCCCCCGGAATAGCCGCCGCATTGCGGGGCATTCTTGGACCAGCGCGCCGAAGCGCCGCAGGCAGGGCGTCTCAACGGCTGGGTCCAGTCCGATGAGTCCGCACCGCCTTCCTCCGCACGAGAAGGAGCATTGGTCCCGCCCCTCTTGCAACTGATGAGAGGTCCGACTAATATCGTGGCCCAAATACCACGCGGGTGTAGCTCAGTGGTAGAGCGTCACGTTGCCAACGTGAATGTCGAGGGTTCGACCCCCTTCACCCGCTTTGCAGAAGGCCCGATGCCGCAAGGTGTCGGGCCTTTTTGTTGAGCGACAGGCTGCGATGCTGCCATGACTTGCGCGCTCCCGCAAGCCGCCGATTCGACCTCAGGTGAAGGAATGACCGGCCGAGTTGGGGAAGAAACAGGCTGCCATGGAGGATGGGCATTAGCAGCAGTCGGCGGACATCCAATTCAGTAGGTCCGACGCATCGACCGGCTTGGTCAGCAACGCGTCGGGCTTCAACAGAATGGCCGTTCCGATGGTTGAATAATCCTTGTTTCCGGTGAGCACGGCGACCTTGATGGGCAGATGGTTCTTGCGGATGTGCCGAAGGATTTCAACGCCGTTTCCGTCGGGCAGACCCAAATCCAGTATCACGCATGCGGGGCCGTCTTGCAGCCTTTCAAAGGCTTCGGCCAACGTATTGGCACACACAAAATCATAGCTGTGCCGGCTGAGAAGCCGGCCGATCCAATTGCAGGTATCGGCGTCATCCTCCACGATCAGCGTGCAGACGTTTGTGGCCGTGTCCATTGCATCCTCTCGATTTGCGTGGGAAGGATAATAGAGGCGGAAGGTCGCGATGCAAGCCGGCACTTCTTGAAGCAGGCGTGCAACGGGATGTTATCTGAAACGGGACGTGGCATCACTGGTTTCCGCCAGTGAGTTCCGGGCCTCCCGAGCCTGCCGGGTCGGCGTGTTCGCGACAGACCTTTAGGAAGTCTTCGATCCGTCGTTTTAGCGCGTCAACCACGCGCGGATCGAACTGGGTGTTGCGATTTTCTTCGATGATTTGGATCGAGCCGGCGGGAGGGATCGCCGCCTTATAGGGGCGGACGCTGGTGAGGGCGTCGAACACATCCGCCACCGCCGTGATCCGCCCTTCCAGCGGTATCGCTTCGCCGGTAAGGCCGCGCGGGTAGCCTTTGCCGTCCCACCGCTCGTGGTGGGTAAGCGCGATGTTGCGGGCCATCTTGAGAATCGGCTGATTGCAGGGCGAAGCCACGCTGACGCCAATTTCGGAATACCCTTTCAGCGCCTGCCATTCGTCTTCACGGAGCGGCTGTACGATCTGCCCGCCGATCTCGCAATGGCGCTTGACCACACCAAACTCATTGGGGCCCAGCGACCCGGGCTTGAGCAGGATGGAGTCGGGCAGGCCGATCTTGCCGACGTCATGAAGCTGGGCGGCCATCCCGATCATCGTGGCGTCGATGTCGCTGAACCCCAGTTCCTGTGCGAGGATCGCGGCGTAGCGCCCGACGCGGATCACATGCCGCCCGGTAGTGTCGTCGCGGAATTCCGCGGCACGGGCCAGACAATGGATCACCTGCATGTGCGACACTTCAAGCTCCGCCGTCCGCACCCGCACTTCGCGCTCGAGCTGCTCGGAATAGTTGGCGAGGTGGTCGTGGTGGGCTTTGACGATCAGCGAATTGCGGATACGCGGCAGCAAGTCATTGGCGTCGACAGGCTTGGCCAGAAAATCCGATGCGCCCGCCTCCAATGCCCGCAGCTTCGTGGCGGCGTCCGTGGACGCCGTCAGGATCAGCACGGGGATGTGGCACAGGCGCCGGTCGGCGCGGATGGCTTGAAGGATCTGGATGCCGTCCACCTGCGGCATCATCACGTCCAGCAGAACGACGTCGGGATCTTCCTTGCCGATCAGCGCCACGGCGGCGGGGGAATCGGTGGTGGTGATGAAGTTTTCATATCCTGCAATTTGCAGGTGTTTGCGGACGATTTTAATGTTGACGGGCTCGTCGTCCACGATGGCGATCTTCGCCCGCTTGAAAAATTCGGGAAGGCCGTTGGCGGCCTGTGGCCCATTTTGCGGCCCGGTTTGGGGAGCTGCCGAGGGGGATTCTCCGCGCCCGGGCATGGCGATGGTCGAGGTTGAAATCGGGCTCAAAGGCATCGGATACCCTTTGTTCAAGCGGTCTGGACATCGGATTGCGACGGCGCTTCGATCCGGTCGGCCAACTCGCGTAGCGCCGAAATCTGGCCGCCGATTTCATCGAGGCGCTGCTCGCGCGCCAGCTCTTCGAGCTTGCGGGCGGGGTCGGTGAGTGCCGGGAAACCGGCGGTTCCGCCCGATCCCTTGAGCCAGTGGGCGAGCGAAGCCAGCTCCGACAAGTCCTGTTTGCCCCACGCGTCCTGCATGGCCGTGAGCTGCTCGCCCAGGCGGTCGATGAATTCTACCACGATCTCGCAAAACTCCGGATCGTCCACCGGAAGAGTGGACTGAAGCGGCGCTGGGAAACCGACCTGAATCAGCGACTTGGCAGGAGCAATAGGGGAATCCTGTGTCGCAGGCACTGCGGGCGGAGCCACGCGACCGGAGAGGGTAATGCCCGCCCCGGCGCCGGTCGGTCCGCCTGCCTCCGCGACTGTCCGAACCAGCCGGTCCACGTCGATGGGCTTCGTGAGGAAGCCACTGCACCCGGCGGCGCGGCACTTTTCTTCGTCGCCTTGCATGGCGTGGGCGGTGAGGGCGATGATGGGCGTCGTCACGCCCTTGTCCCGCAACAGACGGGCGGCGGTGTAGCCGTCCATCACCGGCATCTGCATGTCCATCAGAATGACGTCGAAGCCGCCGCGTAGCACCGCTTCCACGCCTTCGCGTCCGTCGGCGGCGCTCTCCAACGTTGCGCCGGCGCGCTGGAGCACGAGCGAAATGAGCTTGCGGTTGGAGACGCCGTCCTCCACGAGAAGCACGTGCGTTCCGGTGAGTTGAAAGCCCGGGCCGGCATCGTGTTGTTTGGCCGGCGCGGCTGATGCGATGGCCTGCGGCTCGGCGATGCGCACGCCGACCAGCGGCCCTGTCATAATCTTCAGTGTGAAGACGCTGCCCTTGCCGTATTCGCTCTTGACCGTCAACTCGCCGCCCAATGCCGAGGCGATTTGCTGGCTGATCGACAGGCCCAAGCCTGTGCCACCGAATCGGCGGGTGATGGACGTATCGGCCTGCGCGAAAGGCTGGAAGATGCGGCTAAGCGATTCGGGCTTAAGCCCGATCCCGGTGTCGATGACGTCCACGGCCAGCATGGGCGTGTCCCCGGCCGGCAGCAGCCGGGCCACCAGCCGCACCGAGCCGGTTTCGGTGAATTTGATGGCATTGCCGACGAGGTTCGTCAGCACCTGGCGGAACCGGGTCGGATCCGTCTCGATGGTCTCGGGCGCGGGGCCGTCCCATTTGAAATCCAGCGTCAATTCTTTCTGACGCGCCCGGATCGACAGCACGGTGACCACTTCCGACAACACCTGATGCGGGGAGCAGCGGCTGCGCTCAATCTCCAGCCGGCCGGCCTCGATCTTGGATAAGTCGAGGATGTCGTTAATCAGCTCTAGGAGGTGCTGGCCGCTGGAGTGGATCGTGTCGAGATATTCCTGGCGGTCGGCTTCGCTCTCCTCATACCCGCGGCGGAGCACCTCGGCGAAGCCGAGAATCGCATTCATCGGCGTGCGGATTTCGTGACTCATGCGGGCGAGGAATTCGCTCTTGGCGCGGTTCGCGGACTCGGCCGCGTCTTTGGACCGGCGGAGCTCGACTTCTTTTTCTTCCAGGAGGGTGACGTCGTCGAAGCTGGCGAGCACGCCGCGATGCGCTCCGTCCTGCCCGAGGACCGGCGAGCAATTGACCGAGAACGTGCGCCGGGCGGAGTGGGCGTCCTTCAGGCGGAGCATGACGCCTTTCTGGGCGGCCCCGTCCCGAAGCGCCGTTGACCACGGCTGCACCGTCGCGGCTTCGCCCGCCTCCTGGATCCACGGAATCTGCGATGCGCGGGCTCCGAGCAAGTCATCGGGCTTGCGGCCGACGATTGTGGCGAAGGCCTGGTTGGCGAGCACAATGCGCTCGTCGGCGTCCATTACCAAGAGGCCCTCGGCCAGCGTGTCGAGCGCGGACCGCACCCGTGATGGAACGACCTTGGACGGGTCGAGGTGCTGGAGCATCTTGCGCAGGTAAATTAGAAAAAGCCCCATGCAGACCGCCGCGATGAACGCGACCATGCGCAGGTGGGCGACCTGAATCTGTCCGAAGATGGCCAGCTTCGAGATCGGGCGGAAGCGGATGTCGACCGTGCCCCATTTCCTGTCGTTGGCGTAGATCGGCACGAAGATGTCGGAGTCCAGCGAGGCCTTGCCGTAGGTCTTCTCCGCGGCGGCGCGGTCGCCGATTTCGGTCAGCACTGCGCCGTTCTTGTTCAGAACGCGGGCGGCGAGAATGTCGCTGTCGCGCTCGGCGACGGCGCGGAGCGCTGCCTTGAGGGCCGGCACATCGTTGTGCTCGAGGAACGCCGAGCTGTTGATGGCGATCGCCTCGCAGAGTTTGGCGCGCCCGCTCATGATGGCGCTTCGCTCGCTGGGGACGATGCCCAGGGCGATCGCCAGCCACAGCACGCTGACAAGCAAGAGCACCTGGCCGATGGCGATGCGGGAGCGCGCCGAGACGCGGTTCATCGCGGATCGCAGACGTTTTTTTGTTTTGACGGCCATATGTGACCTTTGGCTGTTACAGGACTACGCCGCTTCCGGCGTCCCCTGGACCATCGATTCCAGTCCCTCGTCATCTTCTTCCGCGCGCTTAGCGCCGGACTTGCGGGCCATCTGGTCGAGAATGGGCAACGGGTCAACGAACTTCCACGAGGGGATGGAAGAGAGCAGGCTGCTGAGCACCGACCCGGCTCGCAGCGCCCAGATAAAGTAGGCGACGGAGATTCCGACGGACGCGAACGACGCAGTGCCTGCAACGATCCTCAGCTTTTCTTCCGACGTGACCTTTTCGCTCATCGCGTCGAGGTCCTTCCACAACGCGCTGCCGTGGGCGAGGGCCGGCATCGGGCCCGATGCGCCTGCCGCGCCGCCGTGGGCGAGCGGCAGCATCCCGTCCAATGATCTGTCCGCTTCGCTTGGCCGCGCGGCGATTGGGTTACGCGATGCGCCAGGGGCGGCGGCCACGCTCTGTGCCTGGGCGGTGTCACCGGTCGATTTACGCGGGGGTAGCGGCATGGGGGCATCGTTTTGGGTCGTGTTCGACCGGCGCGGTGGAAGTGGCAGCGCCGCCGCGGGGCTTGAAGTCGGCACGGACGCGAGGAATATCACCGGGTACGAGTTTGTCTTGTCGCGGTTAGACGCGCCGTCTATGTGCGTGGCCGGCGATGGCTGCGTGGGCTCGGCGACGGGAATTTCCGGAACGCCTTGGAACGCGGGCAACTGCAAGGGCGGTAATGACACCGGCGGCAGCGCCGGGACGGCCGGAGTAGTGACGGGCAGAGTGGGGGCGCTACGGAAACGCAATACGAAGATTGCCGGCTCAATCGAAGCGCCTGAATCGTCGGAGGCGGTGAAATGGAATTCATCAGCGTCCGCCGAAGTTCCATCGCGCTCGAAAGCGAGGCGGCGGTGGTTGATGTCCGCCTGTGTGAAGCTTGAGCCTGCTGCAAGCGCCGCCCCGCGGAGGCGCAGGACGCCGTGCGCGGGAACGGTCGTCAGCGTATAGGTGATTTGCTCCGGTGCGGCAGGGCCAGTCACTTCCAACAGCCCGGCTGTAATCGCGGCGCGGCTCACCCCTTCCAGGGTCAAGCCTTTATCAGTCACGAGGGTCGGCGGGGGTCTGACGGTGAGAGCAATCACGGCGATATCGCGGCCGATTGTGGCACTCGTCAGGCCACCGCCGCTGACGGTGAATTCAGCTGTGCGCGTGGTGGAACTGGGGTCGTCGCTCCAGTTCGCATATGTGATGGAACGAAGCGCGGCTTGGTACTCTGCAATCGTCGCGGTACCTGTGAGCGTGAGCACGCCCGATGTCGTATCCCAAGACCCGCTGATACCACTTTGGTCGACGTATCCGATGACATCCTGCCCCACCACATAACCGGTCAATTGGATCACTGCGCCCGAAAGGGTGGCGTTGCCCGCGAAGGAGACCGTCAGCCCGGGGTCGATTGCGACAGGCGATTGCAATTCCGTGTAGCCAACCTGGCCGGCGGAAATCCCCAGGACGGGAGGGCCGTTAACGGTGATGGCTGCCGTGATGACCGTCCCGGCGAGGCCGGCATTGCTGCCGGAGGTTGAGGCCTGCACGGAAAAGGATCCGCCGGCGATTGAGTTGGTCGCCGGTGAAAAGCGCAACCCTGCCTGGCCTTGGGCGAAGGTGATGAAGCTGCCGTCAGCGATGGGGGTCGTCCCGTCACTTTGGAACAGTGTTCCGCCGGTGATGGCCGTGATCTTGAAGAACCCCGAGAGCGCGGCATCAAGCGCGCTGGGCGTGACGATCAGGCCGCCGGTGGTCTGGTGGTTTTCGTTCGTCGCGGCGTTGCTGACCGATGGCGTATGAGCCACGGCCGTCACCAGAACGGACACTCCGCTTGAGACATTTGGCGGGGTTCCTGTTCCCGTGTTGCCCAGGTCATTGCTCACGATCCCGATGCCCGCGGAGCCGCTGGAATGGAGGGTGGGCGTGAAGGTCATCCCGTTCAGGGCGGCATTGATGTCCGCGAGCGTGCCCTTGAACGACGGGTTGGTGTCGTTCGTGCCGGTCGTACCCGCGGCCAGCGTCAGTCCCGTGATGCCCGAGAGCGTCAGTGTGCCGCCCGTCGCGGAAAGCGTCACCTGCTCGATGCCGCCATCACTGTCCACATCCGTAATCGAGATGGCATTGCTATTCGTGGTCGAGAAAACAATGGGCGTGTCTTCATTGACCGTTTGCAGGCCCGGGACGTGGTTGACTGGTGCGTTGTTCACTGCGGTAACCGTGATTGCACGATAAACGGGCGTGCCCCGCGCCAGGCCGTCGTTGGCGGCAAACTCTGCCGCGCGGGTTGTCCGGTCCGGATCACTGCTGGTGTTGGAGTAGGTGACCGATCGGAGCGCGGCCTGGTACTGGGCGACCGTCGCGGTTCCACTGAGCGTTAGCACGCCCGTCGTCGAATTAAAGGAGCCGGTGATGCCGTTCTGGTTGGTGAAGGCGAGCACGTCCTGATTGCTCCGGTAGCGGAATAGCTGGACGGTCGCGCCGGCGAGCGTGGAATTGTCGACGTCTGAAATCGTGAGCCCGGGATCGATGGCCGCGGGGGCCTGAGCCTCGGTATACGAGAGTTCACCCGTGCTGAGCGCGATCGTCGGGGGGCTGTTCACGGTGACCGACGCGGTCACGACGCTCCCGCCCAGCCCGCCCGGCGTGTTGGTGGTGGAGGCCTGCACGCTAAAGCCGCCCGGTGCGATGGAATTGGGCGCGGGGGTGAAATGCAATCCCGCAGCGCCTTGGGCCGCGGTAATGAAGTCGCCCTCGCCGATCGGGGTCACGCCGTTGCTCTGAAACAACGTCCCGTTCGTGATGCCCGTAATCTGGAAAAAGACGACCACTCCCGCGTCCGCCGCATTGGGCGTAATCACCAGCCCGCTGCTCGTTTGCTGATTCTCACTGGTGGCGGCGTTGGTGACGGTCGGCGTGTGCGCCACCGGTGTCACCGTAATGCCGATATTGCTGGTCGTCGTCAGAGGGCCCAGGTGGAAGATGTTTCCCAGGTCGGTCGTGTCGATTTGTATGCCGGCCGAACCGTGAAATAGGCTCGTGGGAGTAAAGGTCATCCCGTTGAGGGCCGCGTTCAGGCTCGTGAGCGTGCCGCTGAACGTCATGCTCGAGGTGCCGTCGGAGCCGGCAGAAAAGGACAGGCCCGCGTGGCCTGAGAGCGTGAGGGTGCCGTTGGTGGCCGTAAGCGCGACGGTATCGGTGCCCAGGAGGATCAGCGCGTCATCGACCGTGATCGGGTTGGACGTGGCGGCGGAAAATACGAGACTGCCGTCCCCCGCCACCGTCTGCGGCCCGGGAACGGAATTGACCGGCGGGCCGCCGACCGTGATCGTGGCCGTGACAATTCCTCCACCCAATCCGGTGCCGTTATTCGTGGTGGAGGCCTGAACGTCAAAGTTTCCGTTCGCGGTAGAGTTGGACGTCGGGGTGAACTTGAGGCCCGCATTCCCCTGGGCGTAGGTGATGAAATCACCCGCGTTGATCGGCGTCGTGCCGTCGTTTTGGAAGAGTGTGCCTCCAACGATGTTGGTGATTTGGAAAAATCCGACCGCCGCCCCGTCCAGGGGATTGCGCGAGATGATCAGGCCGGTGGTGGTCTGATTGTTTTGCTGGACCGTGCTGTCGCTGATGGAAGGCGTGTGGGCGACGGGCGTGACGGTGACTGCGACCGTGCCCGAAGCGCTCAGCGGCCCGCCGCTGCCGGTATTTCCCAAGTCGTTGATGGTGACCTGGATGCTCGCCGAGCCGGAATAATTGGTCGCCGGCGTAAAGGTCAGGCCGTCGAGTGCCGCGTTAAGGCTTGCCAGGGAGCCTTGAAACGTAACGGTGGCGTTGGCAGTCCCCGTGCCTGCGGTGATGCTGATGCCGGCGGTCGTCGCGAGCGTTAACGTGCCGTGCGTGGCGGTCAGCGTCACTTGCTCGGTGCCGGTGGTGCCGTCGGGATCGCTCACCGAAATTGCGTTCGATCCCCCGGACGACAATGTAACTGTCCCGCCCTCGGCGACGCTTTGCGCGCCGGGGACTGAAGCTGCTGGCGACTGATTCGGAAGGGGCGGCACCGACGAGGAAATGAAGAGCTGGCCGAAGACACCCTGGGTCGTGCCGACACCCTCGCCGTTCCACACCACTGTCGCCGCATTTCCGTTCCACGCCACGGCGGGGTCTCGTTGGTTGTGATGGGTGGTCGAGTTGATTCGAATTTCAGTACCGTCGGGAGTCCCGTCGGCATTAAACGCCTTCCCAAAAATGCCCAGCCCGTCGCCGTCCTGGGCCGTGCTCGTCCATGCGATGAAATATTTCCCGTCGGCGCGCTCCCCGAGCGAAGGGGTCGTCTGTGCACTGTTCGTGAACGTGTTGACGAAGGCCGGATTGGCGTCGAGAGCCACGCCGCCGGCGGTGTATCGGCGGGTGTAGACGTCAGATTCGCGCGGCCCGCCAAAATTATCGGCCCATGCGACCGTGAAATTCCCCGCGGAATCGACACCGACCTGGGAGAAATCTTCATGATTCCCGCCCGTGGTACCAACTTGAAACTGACTCCCCGTAGCATTCCCCGATTGGTTGAACCGCTGTGCGGCAATCTTCCCGGCTCCGCTGCCGTTGTCCGTCCAGGCAATGACGAAGGCCCCGCCGGCGTTCATCCCGATCGAGGGATCGAATTGCGAGGAGGACGCCGTCGTGTTCACCAGTGATTCCGGCCCGTTGGGTTGAAGCGTGGACTGGTAGCGCCGGTAATAGACGCCGTCCGAATCGGCGCTGCCGTTACCCTCCCACGCGACCACAAGGTTGCCGCTGCCATCCATTGCGAGCGCGGGCGCGCGAGAACCCATCGACGTGGTGTTCAAACTCACCTGAAACTCGTTGCCGCTTGGGGTGCCGTCCGCGTTGAAGCCACGGCCGTACACGGCTTGAGCGCCCGACTGGTTGCTGGTCCAGACGACGACGAACGCGCCGCTTGAAGTCAGGGCGATCGCCGGATTGACCTGATCGTGGGTGGTCGTTGTGTTGACCAGGAATTCATTGCCCAGCGCGTTCCCGCTGGGATCGAACCGCCTGCCGTAGATGCCCCAGCCGTCGCCGTCCTCGCCAAGGCTCTGCCACACCGCGACCGTGTTGCCCGACGCGTCCACCGCAACCGCGGGTGATTGCTGCGTGTTTCCGATCGCCTGATTCAAGGGAAGTTCGCCGCCCACTGGCGCTACGCTCATCAGCATGCGGGGCTGAAGCAATTCGACATGCAGCCGAAGCGGTAGGCGCTCCAGGAATTCCCGCCGTGCGACGGCGCAGTGAACGCGCATACGCCAGATGACGAGGCGGTAAAGCCGGACGAGTCGCTTGTAGGCACGGGACTGTGGGGCCATAGGCACCTTCCACCCGCCACGCGGCCGCCTATCGGCGCGCATGGCCGGTACATCCGGGTGGATCGGTACAAACGGCAAAGGAGTTAAGACCGCCACCAACGGCAGGAAAGGCACGGGCTCCCAAGGCCCTACGGTTGAGGAATTATCGGCATCCCGATCAATAGCCCTGCGCAGACGACACCGCATTATGGGCGTCGACTCGTTACAATCACCGCGTTTGCGTGACCATTCCAAGCGGCGACGGCCTTAATTCCTATGCTCCGGCCGACTTGGTAATGCGTTCATTCATACGGTACGAAGGTCGCCGTTTGGAAAGAGGCATCGTGAATCGGCCCCCTCAGCATGCGAGCGAAGCAGCGGATGTCGAAGCAAAAGCGAGTGCGGCGGGCACCGTGTCGGTGCCGTTGCGCAGTGTGCACACGAATTCGTTTGCGCAGATTCTCGATCAATTGAAGGTATCGTTGGCGGTGACCACCTATCAGGCCGGGAAGTTGGTGCTGTTGCGGCCGCAGCTTCGGAGCGGGCGGCCGGGGGAAGCGGCCGTGCCGGTGCTCAACACGCACTTTCGAGGGTTCAATAAGCCGATGGGTTTTGCCTGGGAACCCGGTCGATTCGCCTTGGGCACGGCATCGGAAGTGTGGGAGTTCCATGACATCCCCGCGGTGGCCAGTAAGCTCGAGGCTGCTAATTCCGTGAGGCATGACGCTTGTTTCCTACCGCGAAGCTGCCACGTGACCGGCGACGTGCAGATCCACGAGATGGCCTGGGTGCCGGTGGCGGACGGTGCGGGTTCATTGTCTTCGGCAGGCCTCTCGGAGTTGTGTTTCGTGAACACACGGTTCTCCTGTCTGGCCACGCGCAGCGGCGTTTACAGCTTTGTGCCGCATTGGAAGCCTCCATTCATTTCCGGGCTGGCGCCCGAGGACCGCTGTCATCTCAACGGCCTGGGTCTTCGTGACGGCCGCCTGCGCTACGTCACCGCTTTGGGCGAAACAGATTCTCCCGCCGGCTGGCGCGACAACAAACGATCGGGCGGGATAGTGATGGATATCCCTTCGGGAGAGGTGATCGTCCGCGGACTTTCGATGCCGCACTCGCCGCGTTGGCATGAGGGCCGGCTTTGGGTGCTGGAAAGCGGCAACGGCGGTGTGGGGGTCGTCGATGAAAAGACGGGAAGCTATCAGGAGATTTGCCGGCTGCCCGGCTTCACGCGCGGACTCGATTTCGCGGGGCCTTACGCCTTTGTCGGGCTTTCGCAGGTTCGTGAATCGGCGGTGTTCAGCGGGATCTCCATCGCTCAGATGCCGCATGCAGAGCGATGCTGCGGCGTGTGGGCCATCGATACGCGAAGCGGGCAGGTTGCCGGGTTCGTAAAGTTCATGGACGCGGTGCAGGAGATCTTCGCCGTGCAGGCGCTTCGTGGGGTGCGCTGGCCCGAGGTGCTCAGCGAAGACCCACTGCGAATCGCCGAGACTTTTGAGCTGCCCGATGACGCCTTGCGGCTGGTGCCGCCAAACCTGCGCCAAACCGTTGGCTCAGTTAGTACGACAGCGGCCGCGGCCCCGTAACCACCGGAGAGCCATGCGGGTCCACATCGCAATTTGATGTGGACCCGCTGTGTGACCCTCGCGCGATCTCTTGCGTTATCGACTGGCCGTCTCGGGCCTCTTCTCGCTGCCGGAGAGGCGGCGGAAGAACGACGCCACTTCCTCCTTCAGTTTGGCAAACCCTGACGCGGTGCCTTGATTACCCTGGAGCTGCTTCTCCATGTCCGAGATGGTTTTATCCAAAGCCGCGTATTCGGGGTCGTTGCCGGCGTAGCCGAGTTCCTTGGCGCGTTGCAGCTCGCTCCTCGCGACTTCAAGAAGCTGCCTCGCGCCGTTCCTGTCGTTGTCGGCGCGAGTCGCGGCGTCGTTGATCGCAGTCTGCGCGATCGCCAGCGGAAGCGGGGTTACCCGTTCAATCACCACGAGCGTGCTCAGGGCCGTGGCCAGCATGTCCGCGGCTTCCTTATTCTTCTTCTGATCGAGCAGCCGGGAGGCTTCCCTAAGCGCGACCGGATAACTCGCCAGCGGCAGATGGTACGTCGACACGCGGATTTCGCTGGTGAGGCTTGCCAGCAGCACGCGGGCCTGCGGGTAGTCCCGGTCTGAAATCGCCCTCGCCGCAGATTTGGCCACCTGGCGGATCGTCTTGGGATCCGACGGCGCGACGTCGATGACTTTTACCACCGCGTCAACCGGCAGCAGTGCGTTCGCCGGGTTGCGGGCGACCAGGACGTTGATCTTGCCGATCGCGCGCTCGATGGCCGCCGTGGCTTCATCATTCTTTCCGTCCGTGATCGCCTTGACGGCGCGTTGGGTTTCCTCGATGGCCGCGACGGCGTCCTTGTCGAGCGTGCCCCTGGCCTGCTGCTCGGCCTGTTGGCGCTGCTGCTCGGTTTCGGGACGAGCCTGGGCATGGCTCTGGGCGCGGGTGGATTCGGTGGTCCCGCCGGCCTCCCGTGTCGTCGGGCCTGTGTGTCCCGCGTCCCGCGTTGTGGGGGCGGCGCCGGCCGGTTGTTGAGCGCCGCCCGATTGCTGGGCGCGTACGACGCCCGCGCAAGCGAAGCACGCGAGGAGCGTAAGGCCGATGTAGGTAGTGGCCGAAGTATGTGGCGAGGCTTTCATTTCGGACTCCCATTTGGATTGCATTTCGTGGAGGCGCAACGCCACTCATGCGGGCGGATAGGCCAGTTTGTCGGCGATTTCACGGTGCTCTCCTTGGACGTGCAAGGTCTCGCCGTCCTTGAGCTTGATGAGTGACATGTCGAGCGGGTGCTCCGGGTCGGGGCGCAACGTCATCACGAAGCTCGGGTCAACGTAGACGGTAACCCCGGTCGTACTGTCGTAAAGTGGCACGATCATGTGAACCTTCCTTCACGCGTTTTGCCGGACAAATGAGCGGGCCGGCCTGTGGGCTACGGCCGTGCCCCGCCCGGCGCCTGCGATGCGCCTCGCGCCGGTGCGGCGGTCTGTCCTGCCGTGGCGGTCTGTCCCTGCGCTGCGCCCTGTCCCCGTGAACCGTCCGACGCCTGCGCCGAGGAGACCTGCACGCGCCTCGGGCTCTGCCCCGCAATTTTGGGGATGGTGATGGTGAGCGTGCCGCGGTCGTAGCTGGCTTCGATTCGTTGGGGGTCCACATAGGGGGGCAGCGTAACGGTCCGTGTGAACCTCCCCACCACGCGTTCCCGGACGCGCACGCCGCGGTCGTTGTCGCTCCATTCGTCCTGGCGCACGCCGCTGACGGTGAGCACGTTGCCCGACACCTGGATGTCGATTTCGTCCGGATCAATCCCGGGCAGGTCCACGCGGATGTTCACGGCGTTTTCGTCCTCGGCCATGTCCATCGCGGGCCAGTCGGCCAGCGGGGCGGCCAGATCTTCGAGGCCCGAAAGCACATCCGGATCGAACGTGCGCCACAGGCGGTCGAACACCCGGCCGAGCTGACGTCCGACATCAGGCATGGTGGCGAGCCCTGCATCGTCGGACCCGCGCCGGGCCAATGCGCCGCCGTCACCCCGGTCACCTCGTTGTTTGCGCCTTTGTACCAAGCTCATAGCAGCCCCTTTCTTTCTTGGAGTTTGTGGATGGGTATCCCGGTCGATTGTTTCCTGGTTTCGTTTTCAGACTTCACGCGGACTTGATTGGAACCTTGTGCGTCTTTGCGGACTCGGCTTTGGGTATGGTCAGTTTCAGCTCGCCGTTCCTGAGTTCGGCGTTGATCCCGTTGGGATCGATCGGCACGCCGAGGATGAACTGCCGGTAGAAGGGCCCGACCCCGTACTCTTGCCAGATGTAGTTGGTGTCGGGCGGCTGACGCGGCTGCACTTGCGCCGAGAGGATCAGCACGCCGTTCTCGTATCGAATGTCCACGTCCTCGGGCCGCACGCCCGGAAGGTCGGCGTTGAAGATGAATGAATCGTCCTTTTCGATGATGTCCACCAGCGGCGTGTAATACGTCGCCTGCTCGCCTCGCGCGGGTGCGATGGCGGCGTTCTCATTCCTTTGGATGGCGGTGTCGCTCATGGTCTGCGTCCTTTCTTCGCTCATATGCTTATCTTTGCCCACATGCTTCGGAGGGCCGGGATCGTCATGCGGCTTTTACGGGCACTTTGCGCGGCTTGGCCGCTTCGCTCTTGGGGAGCTTGGTCGTCAGCACGCCGTTCTGCAGCGTCGCTTCCACTTTGTTCGCGTCGATCTCCCAGGGCAGGGTCAGGCGCCGGGCGAATTTGCCTTGTGGCCGTTCGCGCCGGCGATAGACGCCGCCAGGCTCGTCGGGAATGTTTCGTTCTCCCTTGATGACGACTTCGTCGCCGATCACGTCCACTTCGAGGTCGTTCATCGTGACGCCGGGCAGCTCCGCCTCGACGTAGGCGTTGTCGCCGTCCTCCCAGACGTTTACGCCGGGGAACGCCGCGCCAAAGGCGCGCGCCGCCAACATTTCCTCGAGTGCGCTTCCAAATAAATCCGTCATGTCGTCCGGGAACCGCCTGAACGGGGCCAGGGCGTTGGTCATGCGGGCCATATCAGCTCTCCCTTCTTGCGAATGATCCTCGGCCGTTCGCTCTCACACTTTCGCGACCATAGAGCGCGGGAAAATCTGTGGCTATTCGACCGTTGTGCAGAATTGCGTAGGACTTTGGTCGGAGATTTCGGGGTGAAATCAGAAGGGAGTTATCGATCGTCGGTCGAGCCGGCTCTTAAACGGAGTCCGCAAACATTTGATCCCGGTGAGTTTCCGGGCCGTCGCGGCCGATCCGGGGTGTAGTTCTTTTGCCGGGTAGATCAAGCGGCAGAAAGCCAGAATTCCTCCCATAGATCGCTTGCGTGTACGCAGCGCAGCATGCCGATGCGTTCAGCTCGGCGGATGCGCCATCGGGCGTTGT
>JAQGHH010000209.1 GCA_028288945.1 Phycisphaerales bacterium | reverse complement strand
GGCTCCGACGTGCCGTCCGAGATGAGACCCACCCGGACGAGTGCCGCGATACCTTTGGCTACAGCATAGGCCCCGCGGCGTTGCACGACGACTTGCGGCGAACTTTTTTCACCCCAACGATCGAATCATGCACGCCCCGAGCTTCATCAACCCGTCGGCATCAATTCCATCATGACGCGGGCGACGTTGTCGGAGGCATCCGGCTTGCCCAGTTTCTTCGCGGCTTCGGACATGGCGCAGCGCTTGTCCGCGTCGTAGAGGAGGGGCTCGATCGTCGACTGGAGCTTGTCGGCGTTCCTGCGGCGGTCTTTCTCGTCGTCCATCAATACCGCGGCCCCGGCGTCCGCCAGCACGCCGGCGTTGAGGCGCTGGTGCATGTCTTTGTGGAACGGGTAGGGCATCAGCACGGAGGGTACGCCGGTGGCGGTCAGTTCGGCGCAACTGCTCGCGCCCGAACGGCTGATGGCCAGGTCGGCAACCGCCCAAACGTCCGCCATGGCGGGAGTGAAATCGATGATGCGGACGGGGACATTTCTTCCCCCGTCGACCAATTCACGGTACCCGGCACGGACGGCGTCGGCGTGGTCGCGGCCGGAGAGGTGGAGCACCTGCCAGCCGCGAAGCGTGACGCCGCCCAGCATCGTGATGACCGCTTCGTTCACCGTCTGCGCGCCCAGCGACGCGCCGGTGACGACGAGCGTGAGCAGCTTTGGGTCGAGGCTGAGCCTGGCCGCGGCCTGGGCGCGGGGCGGCAGGTTGCGGATGTCGCATCGGATCGGGCAGCCGGTGATGCGGAGCTTGGATTTATCGGATGCGCCGACGTGATCGGCGGTCGCCTCGAACTGGCAGCAGACGGCCTGCACGCGCTTCATGAGGAACTGGTTGGCCTTGCCGGGGATGACGTCGGGATTGACTAGGGCGCACGGGACTTTTTTGCCCGCCGCCTCGCGGATCGCCACGCCGGCGGCATAGCCGCCCAGCCCAAGGGCGACGGCGGGGCGGCGCTCGCGGAGGATTTTACGGACCAGGTCCTTGGTTTCGCGCCACGACTTCCAGAATTTGAGCAACCCGCCGACCGTTGTGACGGGCGGAACGATCGGCTGCGGGAGGAATTCAAAGCCGGTGGGGCCGAGGATGACCTTGTCGATCTCGCGCTGCGTGCAGAGGAAGAGGGGCTTTGCGTCCGGGAGTAGTCGCCGCAATGACTCGGCGACGGCGATTCCCGGGAACAAATGCCCGCCGGTACCGCCGCCCGCGAACAAGATTGTAATCGGCTCGGCCATCAGCGGATGCTTAGGGTAGCGAGCGGATGGCGGATGGGAAGGGGGAGGGGAAGGAAGTGCTGGGTGCTGAGTGCTGAGGACAAGACAAATGGCAGAGGACTGACAATCACTCAGCACCCAGCACTCAGCACTCAGCACTGACAGAGCGAGCTGCCCGCACCGGCATCTCTCGTTCTTCGACTTCCACAGTCTCCGGCCGGTGTTTGAAGCGGGTGATGCTGCAGAGGAGGCCAAGGGCGGCGCAGGTGATGACCAGGCCGCTGCCGCCGGCGCTGATGAGGGGGAGCGAGAGGCCTTTGGTCGGCACGCTGACCGTCGCGACGGCGATGTTAATCGCGGCTTGAAGGCCCAGCATCGAGGCGATGCCGAAGGCGAGCATTTTGCCGAAGTCGTCGCGCTTCTGGCGGATGATCTGCCATGCGACGAACACCACGCCCAGATACAGCGCGACCGTCAGCATCGCGCCGAACAAACCGAGTTCCTCACAGATGACGGCGAAGATAAAGTCGGTGGTATCTTCCGGCAGATAGCCGAGCTTCTGGATTCCGTTTCCCAGGCCGCGGCCGAAAATGCCGCCGGTGGAGAAGCTGAGGAGGCTTTGGATCATGTGATAGCCTTCGCCCTGCGGATTCTCCCACGGGTGCATGAAGGCCAATATCCGTTTCATGCGATAGGCTTTGTGCGTGACGAACCAGGTGCCCGCCATGACCGCGGGCACGAGCACGATCAGAATGTGCCGGAGCTTCACGCGGCCGGCCAGCAGCATGGTGAACGCACAAATGGCAATGAGGGCTGCGGTGCCGAAGTCCTGAATGACCACGAGCAGGCACAGCGCGCCCACCGGCAGCATCGCGGGCAGGAAGCCGCGGAAGAATCGCTCGGTCGGTTTGCGCGTGAGCCAATAGGAGAGGAACAGGACGGTGGCCCATTTGGCGAGTTCGGAAGGCTGGATCTGAATCGGCCCGAGCTTGATCCACCGCCGGGCGCCGTTGACGGACATCCCGATGCCGGGAACGAGCACGGCAGCGCAGGTCAACGCCGCCGCGATGGAAGTCCAGGCGATCGGCGAGCGCCACAGCGACCGGTAGCGAATGCCGAGGAACGCGTAATCGATCCGCCCGACGATCCAAAACGTGATCACCGCCCCGATCGCGAACCGCAGGTGCTTTGCCCCGAGGAGCGACCATTTCCAATGCAGTTCGCCGGTGACGGAAGACGAGGCGGACTGCACCATCAGCACGCCGATGCACAAAAGGCCGAGCACGCAGAAGGTAAGAATGTCCTGGTGGCGAAGACGGTAGATGGAGGCGTCCATTAGGACGGTTATCGGACGTATTGGGTGGCGGGCTTGAGCGGGCCGAACATTCGGCAGTTCTTGAGTGATTCACCCGCAGAAGGGCGGTAGAATGAAGCGAGTGGCGACTAACCGGGGACCGGCGGGAGGTGCATGATGTCAACAATCTCGCGACCCGCGCTGTCCAAAGATGATCGGGTCGAGCTGCACACCGGCGATAAAATGACGCGCGAGGAGTTTCACCGCGTTTACGAGATGATGCCCGAGCATGTCAAAGCGGAGCTCATCGGAGGGATCGTTTACGTGGCCTCACCTCTTAGCCGCGGGCATGGCATGAATCATTTGCCGCTCGGGAGCCTCTTCTTTGCGTACGAAGGGGCTACGCCGGGCGTTGAATCCGGGGACAACACGACAGTTCTGCTCGGTGACGAGAGCGAACCTCAGCCCGATTTGTATTTGCGAATCATTCCCGAGTGTGGGGGCCAGTCGCGTACTTCCAAAGACGATTATGTGGATGGCGCGCCGGAACTGATCGCCGAGATCGCCCACAGCAGCCGATCGATCGACTTGCACGCCAAGCGCGACGATTACACCCGCTATGGCGTGCAGGAATACCTGGTCCTAAGCGTGCGCGAGCGCCAACTTCGCCACTTCGACCTCCGCGCCCGGCAGGAGATTCCGCCGGAACCGGACGGCATCTTACGTCTTCAAACTTTCCCCGGCCTGTGGGTGGATGCCCAGGCGCTTCTGGCGAAGGATCACGCCCGGCTGATGGCAACGTTACAGCGAGGGCTTGCGTCGCCGGAGCACGCCGCATTCGTCAAACGGCTGGCCGCAGCGCACGCGGCATCCTGACTGGGATCAGGCGCGGGTGATGCAAGAGGTTGCCCGGAGGATGACCCGTGGAGCAACCTGATCACGGCAGCAAGTCTGAAACCTTCAGCACCGCCTCCGGGGCGGCGAGCGGCGAGAGCGTTTGCGAAGCGGAGTAGACGCGCAGTTCGCCGAATTGGGGGTCGCCGATTTCAGCGCCGATCGGGTTCCGGCGGACTTCGACGCATTTGCCGTTCAGATTGATAATCCAGTAATCCGGGATGCCGTGCGCCGCATAGAGCCGAGCCTTGTCGATACGATCGAAGTCCAACGTGGAGTCACTGATTTCAATTACGAGCAGTGCAGACGTCGGGTGTTCGATAACCTGCCTTGGCGTGCCGGAGACAACAACCAAGTCGGGGAACGGGCGGGATTCGCCCAGACGCATCGGACATTGCACGCTGATCGTGGCCCGATTTTCTGGAAAAACGCGAAGAAGGGCGTAGTTCGCAAGCCGAACGGCCTGCGCGTGCGGGTCGTTCATGGGAGGCAATTCCAATAAGTCCCCATCGACCAACTCGACGCGCCGGCGGTCGAACGTGCCCCGTTCGGAGGCGCGGTCGAATTCCTCGCCCGTCCAACGAAACCGCTGGGCGCGACGGGCGGGAGATTCAATGGTTGCGTACGTCATTGGGACTTACCTCGCTGGCAATTATACATCTGAATCTGGCGAATGACAGGAAATCAATGAGTTTGACCCCGTACTAACGCAATTTCACCGTCGCCAGCGCCATCGCCGCGAGCATCGCGCCGACGAGCCAGAAGCGGACGACCACCTGTTGCTCGCTCCAGCCTTTGCGCTGGAAATGGTGGTGGAGGGGGGACATGAGGAAAATCCGGCGGCCTTCGCCGAAGCGCCTTCTCGTGTACTTGAAATAGCTCACCTGAAGCATCACGGACAGGGCTTCGATTACGAAGATTCCGCCGACGAGGAAGAGGACCAGTTCCTGGCGGACGACGATGGCGATGTAGCCGATCAGGCCGCCCATCGCCAATGATCCCGTGTCGCCCATGAAGACGGCCGCGGGGTTGCAGTTGAACCACAAAAAGCCGAGGCACGCCCCGGCCATC
>JAQGHH010000184.1 GCA_028288945.1 Phycisphaerales bacterium | reverse complement strand
AAGTTCCTGGCGCGCAACTCCTTCATGCAAACACTCGGGCGTCGCCTCGCCCAGGCATACCCGGAAACGCCTGTCCGCCGATTCCTCACGATCGCCGTCACGGTGTCGATGGTCCCCGCCCTGATCACGCTGTTCATAACGGGCAGCCTGATCGGCGCTGTAGCCGCGGCGGCGGTGGGGGGATACCTCCCGCTGTTCATCGTCAACGCCAAGTGCGCCAAGCGCATCCGCGTCCTGACCCAGCAGCTTCCCGAAGCGCTCGACTTCCTCTCCCGAATCATGCGGGCCGGCCACAGTTTGAGCACCGGTCTTCAGATGATGGGCGAAGAGCTGCCCGCGCCGCTTTCGACCGAATTCCGCAAGGCCTACGACCAGCACAGCCTCGGCCAGGCCCTTGAAGAGTCCCTCAAGGACATGTCCGGGCGCATCGACTCCACCGACTTCGCGTTCTTCGTCACCGCGGTGCTGATTCAGCGCCAAACGGGCGGCGACCTGTCCGAAGTCCTGAAGAACATCAGCCAACTGGTCCGAAGCCGCCTGCGCCTCGGCCAGCAGGTGCGGGCGAAGACCGCCGAGGGACGTTTCACCGGCTACATCATGGCTGGCTTCCCGGTGGTCATGTTCGGCATCTGCTATTACCTGAACCCAGACCTGTACAGCGTCTTCTTCAACACGAGCACCGGAATGATCCTCCTGGGCACCGCCGGCGGGCTAACGCTCCTGGGCCTGTTCGTGATGAAGCAGATTGTGAAAGTAAAAGTGTGAGGAAGTGTCAGTGGTCAGTTGTCCGTTGCCAGTGAAGGCAAAATAGGACGGCGGGCTTTACTGGCAACTGGCAACTAACAACTGGCAACTACGGCGATGGACGACCAACTCCTACTCATCATCTGCGGCGGCGGCGCATTGGGCCTGATCGCATTCTTTGTGATCCAGGTCATGTCGCAACGCGGGGAAGGGAAGCTGCGCGACCGCCTGAAGGGCGGCGGCAAGTTCACCACCACCGCGGCCACGCAACAGAAGCCTCGCGCCGGCATCAAGGATGTGATCACCCGGCTCGGCCAGCTCGCCGCCGAGCCCTTCATGCCCAAGAACCGCGAGAAGCAGTCGGGCCTCCGCTCCGATCTGGCGCGGGCCGGCGTTTACTCGACGTCCGCCGTCCGTGCCATGACCGGCGGAAAGGTCATCGGCCTGGGTGTCGGCCTCGTGCTCGGCTACCTGCTCGGCTCGGCCATGGGCTTCCCCATTCTGGGCGTGGCGGTTCTCGGCCTCCTCGGGTACATGGGGCCGAAGATCTGGCTGAAATTTCGGATTAAATCCAACCAGCGCGCTCTCACCCACGGCTTGGCCGACGCCCTCGATCTTATGGTGGTCTGCATCGAAGCGGGGCTAACGGTGGACAGCGCGATGCAACGCGTCGGCCAGGAGCTGGCCATGGCCCACCCCGCGCTGTCGCGCGAGCTGAGCATTGCCCACATGGAAACCCGCGTGGGCCTCTCCCGTGCCGAATCCCTGAAGAACCTCGGCCAGCGCACCGGTAACGTCGCGCTTCAATCTTTGGCCTCAATGCTCATCCAGGCCGACCGCTTCGGCACGTCCGTCGCCCAGGCCCTCCGCGTTCACTGCGAAACGTTGCGGCTCAACCGCCAAATGGCCGCCGAGGAAAACGCGGCTAAGGCCTCGGTCAAGATGACCTTCCCGCTGGTGCTGTTCATTTTCCCGGCGACGTTCATCATCCTCGCCGGGCCGACGATCCTGAACCTGATGAACAGCGAGTTGTTCAAGTGATTCCCTCAGTCATAAACGTTAAAAGCCGAAAAGAAGGAAGAAGGAGCAGGCAAATGAATAGCACGAAAAAACTACAGTGGCTGCTGGGCCTGACCGCGGGCGCGGCCATGCTGGCCGTCGCCGCCGGCTGCCAGAACAAGAACAAGCAGCCGGTCTCCGCCGACGTCCACGGCGAAGTCTTCCGCCCCGCCGGCGACCAGCGCGACATCCGGCGCTTCACCGGCACGCAAGCCTCGAACGGCGCCCGCGCGGACGCCACGCTCCACGCCTACCACTTCGACGGCCCGCAGCTCAATTCGCTGGGCGAAGAGCGGCTGGACCTCATGACCCGCAACTACGAATCCTCCCCGCCGCCAATCGTCTATCTCGACCTCGCGGCGTCCGGCCCGGAGACCGCCCACCGCCAGGAATCGGTCGCCCTGTTCCTGAAAGACCGCGGGTTCAAGGAAGACCAGATCAAGCTGCAATTGGGCTACAACCCCCACTCGACAAGCTCCGCCGCCGCCTCTTTCGCGGCCGAGCAAGGCCCCGCCGCCCCGACTGCGCCCACCGGCCCCGGCGCCCCGGCCGGCCCGGCGGGTTACAACAACGGCTCCCCCGGTTCGACAAGCCGCTAGCCCGTCTCTGCTGACAACCAACCCAACCCGCGTCTTCCGGAGTGGAGAATGCGGAGTTTCCGCCCACCAGGGGCAGGTCTCACGACCTGCCCCTGGTGTTTTTCCATCACCATCCACAACATCACGAGGCGCGAAGCTTCGCTGCCCCAAAGCCACTTCATCAGACACTGCTCTCGCGTCTTGTGTCTCACGGGCGTGACGTTTACGATCCTTGCCAAAGGTCCGCGCTCACGCGACAAAGGGGTTCCGATGTCACAGTTCCAGACCGTGCCCTGCCTCCATTGTGGCGCTAGCTATCAGCTTACCTCCGACTACATCGCGCAATACGGCGGGCAGGCAACCATCTGCCGGCAGTGCCAGCAGCCGTTCCAAATTCCCGCCGCTTTGCCGGCGGCTGGCGGGGCGTCGCCGGTTCCGGTGTTGGCTTATTCCGGGCCGGTTTACACGCCGACCTGGGGTGTCTGGCGGGAGGACAAGAAGATCGTCGCCTCCAAAGGCGCGGTCCTCCCCAGCCGCTGCGTGAAGTGCAACGGGCCGGCGGGAGGTTCGCCGATCACCCGGACCCTCTATTGGCATCACCCGGCGTTATACCTGCTCATCCTCCCCGGTATTTTGATCTACGCGATCGTCGCGCTGATCGTCCGTCAATCCGGCACCGTTACCGTCTGCCTCTGTAACAAACACCGTTCGCAACGGATCTACGCCATCCTCGGCGGGTGGCTCGGGGCGCTGCTGGGGATCGTGTGCTTGTTCTATGCCGCCGTCGGCCACATGCCCGAGCTCTTTGTGCCGCTCGGGATCGTCCTGTTTCTGACGTCCATCATCGCCGGGGTTATCATCGCGCGCATCGTCACCCCCAGCCGGATTGATGCGCAGTACCTCTGGATCCGCGGTGCCGGACCGGAATTTCTGAACACACTTCCCGACGCCCGTGGGCCGGTTCCCGGCGCGTGATTTATTGGGGACACCTCTTGCGCGTGCCGCGTTCCCGAAGGTCCGGAAAAAGGACCAGTCGGATCGAAGCCCGCGCGCCTTCCTGCCGATAGTGAACGGGGGCGCGAACTACTGTTAGGAGGCTTCTCTTGCCCGGCATTCAAATCGGCCAGTTGTTGGTGGAACAGGGCGTGTTGACCGAGGCTCAGGTCCAGCACATTCTTAAAGTCCAGAAGATCTCTCACCGCCCCTTCGGCGACCT
>JAQGHH010000578.1 GCA_028288945.1 Phycisphaerales bacterium | reverse complement strand
CCCGCCCCGCCGCTGGCTACCACGGGGATCTTTACCGCGTCGCTCACGGCAGCGGTCATTTCCAGGTCGTACCCGGCGGTCGTGCCGTCGGCGTTCATCACGTTCAGAACGATCTCGCCGGCCCCCAACGCCTCGGCCTTTTTCACCCAGTCCATCACCTTGATGCCGGTGGCGACCCGCCCGCCGGCGACGAAGACTTCCCATACTTCAATGCCGTCCTTCTGAACGCGGTTGGCGTCGAGGCCCAGCACGGTCGCACAGCGGCCGAATTTCCGGGCGACCTCGGCCAGCAGTGCGGGATTCTTGACGGCTGCGGAGTTGAGGCTCACCTTCTCGGCCCCCGCCTGGATGAGCCGGGTGGCGTCGTCTAGTGTGCGGATGCCACCCCCCACTGTCAGCGGCATAAAGATCTGTTCGACCACCTTGCACACCAGATCTGCCATGATCTCCCGCCCCTCATGGCTGGCCGTGATGTCATAAAAGACAAGCTCATCGGCCCCTTCGTCCTGATAGCGCCTGGCCTGCGCGACAGGGTCCCCCGCATCCACATGGTCAAAAAACTTCACGCCCTTGACCACGCGGCCTTTATCGACGTCGAGACAGGGAATGATGCGTTTGGTGAGCATGGGAAAGAAAGTTGCCAGTTGGCGGTCATAAGTTGCCAGTGAAAGGGGGCAGAAGCGTGCCTTTCACTTCACTGGCAACTCATAACTGGCAACTGGCAACTATTCCAAGGGTGACCGACGGGATTTGAACCCGCGACGTCCAGGACCACAACCTGGCGCTCTACCAACTGAGCTACGGCCACCATCGAACAGCCTTTTTTGTAGCGGATTCCGGGCCGGTGTCAATAAGCCGGGCCGTCGTGCCTTACCTGCGCGGCAGGCGGGCGGGCCAATTCCCGCCCCGGCGATTTTTTGCTTTGTTTCCCTGGTTGGTCTCAGGGAATCCGACGGACTGTGCCGCCAAGAGGCCACGAGAACGCAGATGCGTCCGTTTTACTCGGTCGCAAGTGGCTCGCTTCACTGGGCTCTCAGTGAAAATCGCGGTTCGCGAGAGTGATTCCCTGATGCCCCGTGGCGCGGAGTTCGCTCAAGACAACTCAGGTTACACAACGCGGCCGACTGGTACCGCGCGGGCTGTCGCCGGCACAACGGCGTGCCGGAGGAGCAGTGGGCTCGCCGATCCGTTGACTCGGCCCTCCGGAGGTCTCTTATGTTGACACCTACTCCCCTCGGCTCGGGCCGCCACTCGTTCACGCACGCTGACGTCCCTGCTTATGTGGAACAGTTGGAGGACCGCTGCATGCTTGCCGCCGCGCTGCCCGGGCTTCTGGGCGGCGGAATTACCGCGCTGCCGGCGGAAACAATTGCGGCCGGGGTGCAAGCGGGCGTCATCAATACGAACACCCGCAATCCCAGCGCGTTTGCCACCGGCGGCGCCACAAACAGCGTGGCGACCGGGGTTGGGGCGGTTAACCCGTTAGGCACCGGCAACAGCGGCAACAAAGTCCAGGCCGCCGGGGGTGTCGGGGCGGCGGGCATTGGCCCAAGTGCAATCACCACCGCGGCCACCGGGACGACGGGGACAACATCAACCACTTCCCCGCACGCATTGCTCGTGGGCGCGGTCTACTCCGGGACCGCCAGCCTCAATCGTAAGGTTCCGGTTTCAACCGCCCTCTCGACCAGCCGGCCGGGCATGACACTCTCCTTTACCGCCGTCGGCGCTAACGGGCTGGTCGATGGCGTTGCGCAGGTGCAAGGCTTGGGCGACTTCAACTTTACGGGCCTGTTAAAGGGAACTTCATTCCACGGCGTCTTGAGTGGGCCGGGCGCGGGGACCATCACCGGCACAGTCAGCACCAATAATAGTGTGCTTCGGGGCAGCTTCAGCGAAACTCAGGGCGGGACTGTCGTGCGAGGCAGCTATCAAGTAACCACCAGCGGCACCGGCGCCATCGCGCTCGCCGCCCCGGTCACCAGCGCTTCCGGCACCGGCGCCACCGGCATTGGATCGTCGGCGAGCATTCCCGCCAGCGCCAGCACGACCATCTCTTCCGCGCGAAATGTCCCCGGCATCGGAGGTACTTATTCAGGCACGCTCCATTTCAGCAAGAAACTCACGAGCAGCTTTGGCGGCGGCACCGGGGCCTCGGGCATCGGCGCCCTTAGCGCATCCGGCACGAGCGTCAATGCGATCAATATTGATGTCACCAGTGAAACGTCAGACGGCCTGCTGAACGGCATCCTCAATGTGCAGAGCCTGGGTGACTCCCCCTTTGTCGGCGTCGTAACCGGAAATCGGGTTGACCTGATCTTCAACGGCTCGGGCGGCAGCGGTGAGGTCGTCGGGACGCTCAGCCGCAATAATTCGACTCTCAGCGGCCGCTTTACCGACACCCTGAATGGCCAAATCATCACCGGCAGCTTCCGAAACGTGAACGCCGCCATTAGCCCGACCGTAGCCGGTGCGAGCGGCACGACCAGCACTGCAAGCGGGGGCGGGGTGCTCGTAACACCCGTCGCCAACACAAACCCCTCCACCGGAATCATCACCCCCTTCCCCACGAGCGGCACAGGGACCAACGTTTTCACCAACGGAACCGGCACGACCGGTACGAGCACGACCGGCACCACGACTGGCACAACGGGCACAACTAGCACCGGGACTGGCGCAGCCGCCAGCATCCTCGACACGGGCTCGACCGGCATAGGAAGCACGACGATGCCCGTCAATACCACCACCGGCATCGGAAGCACGACAACGCCGGTTAATTCCCTCACCGGCGTCGGAAGTACGACCATGCCCGTTAATTCCACCACTGGCGCTGGTGGTCTCATCACCGTCACCCAGCCCGTCACCAGCACGGGCGGCATCACCTCGAGCACCAGTTCCGGCTCGGGCATCGGCACCAGCTCATCCCTCAGCGGGATCGGTTCGAGCCTCAACACCACCGGCTCGGGACTGTCGACCGGGGTTTGATGACCCAGAGAGGGACCGGCAGGAAAGAAAGCGAAGCGGCCTTCATGGCCGCTTCGCTTTCTTTATGGCGAATTGAGTAGTTTCCGCATCCGGCGGACGAACGAATCAGGCCAGGCCCTTCAGCGGGCCGGTGCTGTCGCCGAACCGGTCGGTCTTGATCCCCATCCCTTCGAGCATGCTCACGTAAAGGTTGCACAACGGCGTGTTGTCGGGCACTTTCAGATTACGCCCCGGCTTCACCGTTCCGCCGCCCCGGCCGGCCAGAAGGATCGGCAGGTCGTTGTGGTTGTGGCGGTCGCCGTCGCAGATGCCGCTGCCGAGCATGATCGTCGTGTGATCCAGCAGGCTGCCGTCCCCTTCGGGCGTCGCCTTTAGCTTCTCGACGAAACGGGCGAACCGCTCGATGTGGAACAGGTCGATCTTGCGGATCGCTTCCAACTTCTGCGGGTCGCGGCCGTGGTGCGAGAGGGAGTGGTGGCCTTCGGAGATCCCGAGCTCGCGGAAGGTGCGGTCGCTTCCGTCGCGGGCGATCATGTACGTGCCGATCCGCGTGACGTCCATCCGGAACGACAGCGCCAGCATGTCATACATGAGGTCCATGTGGTCGGCGAACTTTTCCGGGATGCCTTCGGGCCGGGCCACGTCCGGCTTCGGGGCCGTCAGGTTCTGCTGGCGCGCCCTCTCGACGCGCTTCTCGACTTCGCGGATGCTCGTGGTGAACTCATCGAGCTTGTGCTGGTCCGACTTGCCCAGCCGGGCGTTGAGTTTTTTGCTGTCGTCGAGCACGTAATCCAGAACGCTCTTGCGTTCCTTGAGCCGCCTGAGGCTCGACTCAATGGACGCCGCGTCCTGCGGCCCGAAGAGGCGGTCGAACACCGCGCCCGGGTCTATTTCCTTGGGCATCGGGCTCGCCTCGCTGCGCCAGGAAATATTGGAGACGTACGCGCAGCTGTACCCCGAGTCGCAATTGCCGGCGATCTGCCCCTTGTCCAGACCGATTTCGAGCGAGGGGTAGCGGGTGTGCTCACCGACCTTCGCCGCCGCCACCTGGTCAACCGAAACGCCCAGCCGAATGTCCTTGCCCGCGGTCTTGTACGGATGCGCGCCGGTGAGGAACGCCGCCGCCGACCGCGCGTGATCGCCCGGCCCGTCGCCGTGCGCCCGGGCGGCGTCCAGCGTCAGGCCCTTGATCATCGTGATCTCGTCCTTCACTTCCTTCAGCGGCTGAAGAGAAGGCGTCAGTTCGAACTCCGCGTCGTCCCCCGTCTGCGGGAACCATTCCTTCACGTTCACGCCATTGGGGATGAAGACAAACGCCATGCGCGTCGGGATTGCCGCGCGTGCGGCCCCCGCCGCCCCGCCTGCCGCGGCGGGCAGCGCGCTCGCCGCCTGCGCCACGCTTCCCGGAACCATCGCGTCCAGCAATGGAAGCGCAATCGCCCCCGCCGCTCCCCGCAACATCGTCCGGCGAGAAATCATCCACTTTGAATTCATCACTTCACCTCTTCCCTGTCGACTTGCCAAATCGCACGCCCAAACGTGGTACAGGCGCCTCGCCCGTGTTTCGCGGCCATATCCGCCAGCAACATGGGCGGGGCGCCCATGCCACAATCGAGGAAAGCCGCTCATGCCACAACGCGGCGGACCGTGCTCTTATTGCTTCCCGCCCTCGTCCTTCGCATCCTTCGCCGCGGCTTCCTTGATCTTGGCTTTCTCCACCTTCGGTTCCACGAACGGCCGGCGTTTAAGGAAAGCGTCGCTCTTCACGACTGCCCCGATCATCGCCGAGAAATGATAGTCGCTTTTCTGCACGCCCTGCGCGATGTCGCGCACCGTGCACGTATCATAATATTCTGTACCACGCCCGAGCGCATACGTGAGCATTTTTTCCGCCAAACAGCGGACGAACAACTCTTTTCGGGCCATTAAAGCCTTCTTCACCCCGTCCGGACCGTCCAACGGCGTCCCGTCGGGAAGCTTCCCCGTCGGATCAACCGGGAACCCGGCATCCTTCTCCCGCCATGCCCCCAGCGCATCAAAGTTCTCCATCGCAAACCCGAGCGGGTCCATTCTCATATGACACGACGCGCACGTCGGGTCGGCACGGTGCCGCTCGAAACGCTGCCGCACCGATCCTGAGGCAACGTCCTTCGCCTTGTTCGGCAACGCCGGCACATCGGGCGGCGGAGGGGGCGGTGGAGTGCCCAGGATCTGCTCCAGCACAAACTTCCCCCGCTTCACGGGCGACGTCCGCGTAGGCATCGCCGTCACCGTCAGCACGCCGCCCATCGTCAGCACGCCCCCGCGGTGCTTGCCCGCCTCCCCCGCTTCGCTCAGCGAGACGCGTCGGAATTCGTCCCCTTTCACTCCTTCGATCCCGTAGTGCTTCGCCAGCCGTGCGTTCACGAACGTGTAGTCGCAGTCCAGCAGTTCCAGCACGCTACGGTCTTCCTTCACCATCGCCTCAAAGAACATCTCCGCCTCGCGGCGCATCGCCTTGCGCAGGGCGTCGTCGAAATTCGGGAACTTGTCCGGGTCGGGCCGGTAGTAATCGAGATTGCGGATCTCCAGCCACTGCCCCACGAAGTTGCTCACCATCGCCTTGCTCTTGGGGTCGGCGAGCATCCGGTTCACTTGTTTTTCCAGGACCACCGGCGTGTGCAGCTTTTGCTCACCCGCGGCCTGCAGCAGCTCTTCGTCCGGCATGCTGCTCCAGAGGAAGTAGCTCAGCCGCGTGGCCAGCTCGTAGTCGGTGATCGGATGAGCCGGGGCGTTGCGGACCTGCTCCGACGTCATCCCTTCGATCGAAGGGTCCGCCTCGATGCGGTAGAGGAACTGCGGCGAAACCAGCGTCGCCTCCAGCGCCACCTTCACCGCGTCCATGTATTTGCCGCCGCCGCTCAGCGCCGCTTCGTAGAGGCGCATCAGCGCCTCGACTTCATCGGCCGAAGCCGGCCGGCGAAACGCCCTCCCGGCAAACCGCTCGACGATTTTCCGCGCCGCGGCCGGCTCGCTCAGATCCGGCCCGGGCGTCACGAAGAAAACCTTCGTGAACGACTCGGGCGGCGGCCCCGGCGCCGCGTTGAACGGCCCCTCGATCTCGATCGTCTCCACGTAAAGATTGCGGTCCCCCCGCTTCTTCGGATCGGCGTTCTGCCTGTCCACCGCATTGTTCGTGTAAGCCGCGGCGAACTTGTGCTTCCCCTTTTCCACCTTCGTCAGCCGGAACTTGTAAACCTTCGCCGCCCGGCGCGGGGCCGCCACGTCAAATTCTTTCAGCTCCTTGTCGTCGAGCTTCAGCACCATCTTCGCATCTTCGTCGAGGTACTTGTCCTGCCCCGCCCGCAGCCGGATGTCGTAGTCGCCCGTCGCGGGGAAATTGTGCGTGCCGTAAACCTCGCCGTTGGTCAGCAGGTCGCCGCCCGCGTTGCCGCCGGTGGCGTCCAGGCCGGCGGTCTCATATTTCTTTTTCTTTGGCGTCGAAATCGAATCCGGAACGATCGCCTTATCAATCACCTGCTCCGCCGCCGC
>JAQGHH010000042.1 GCA_028288945.1 Phycisphaerales bacterium | reverse complement strand
TCCGTCGTGATCTGGCTCTGGCGGGCGCGGTTGTATTTCATGGTCAGCGCCTTGACCATCTTGTCGGCATTGTCAGTCGCGCTCTTCATCGCGACCATGCGCGAGACGTGCTCGCTGGTCGTCGCGTCGAGGTAGCTCTGGAAGAGGGCCGTGCGGACGGTCAGCGGCAGCAGCTCGTCGAGCAGCGACTGCGGGTCGGGCAAAAATTCGTAAACCGCCTGCTCGGAGCCGGCCTCCGGCATGGGGGGATGGCCGGCGGGTTGTGCCGCACCTTCCACGCCCGCCAGCGGCAGCAGCGCGATCACTTCCGGCCTCTGCATCCCTGCGCTGACGAAGTTCATGTACGCGACGTGCACCGCGTCCACGCTCCCGTCGGTGAATTCCTGGATGAAATGGTTGGCCAGGCCTTCCACTTCCGCGAAACGCGGGTTGTCCGAGACCTCCACGCGCTGCTTGATCTGCCGGCGCTGGAAGTTGAAGTACGCGACGCCCTTCTTGCCCGTGACGTACAGGTCGATCGCATTGCCCGCGGCTTCCTGCTGGCGGATGAAGGCGTTGGCCGTCCGCAGCACGCTGCCGTTGTAGGCGCCGGCCAGCCCGCGGTTGCTGGTGATGACGACGATCGCGATGCGCTTCTTGCGGTCGGCGTCCGTGGGGCGGCGGAGCAGCGGGTGCTCGACGTTCCCCACGCTCGCCGCCAGCTCGCGCACCAGTTCCCGGACCTTCCTCGAATACGGCTTGGTCCCGACGGCGCGGCGCAGCGACTTCTGGAACTTCGCCGTCGCGATCATCTGCATCGTCTTGGTGATCTTGCGGATGTTCCGCACCGCCTTGCGGCGTTTCACAATTGCACGGGCTTTTGCCATGAATATCTCGCTTTTGCAGCGCCTGCCCGGCTGGAGGGCTTCCTGCCCACGTCGCCGGCCTGCGCCTGAGGGCCGAAATGATAGCGATGGCAGGGGCACTTACAAGCAGCCCCCCGCCTTAACCCGTGCCCCCGAGGAGCCGATGAAACTTTGGCCCGGCTGCGTACCGGGCGGGAGCGCTATGCCATTGGAATCGAGCGAATCGGCCACGCGGCTGTCCGGCCCCCGCAAGTCCGGACGCGAACGCAGGAACTCCACGCGCACGCCCCTCGGCGTGACGGGGACGATGGTCTTCACTAACGGCCAGTACCCCGTCATTGTCCGCGACGTCTCCTCGACGGGCGCGGGCCTCATCGCAAAACGCAAGGTCAAGCGGGGCGAACAATTCATCCTCGTGATGCGCGCGTCCAAAGGGCACCCGGCGGTGAATTCGCTCTGCATTGTCGTTGAAAGCAGGATCATCCCCCGCGGCGGATTTTTCTTCGGCGTCATCCGCCTGCGCGAACTCCCGTCGGCAGAGCCCGCCGCTACCGGCCCAGCAACGGGTGCCGCTCCCGCCCCAACCGAGACCAAGCCCGCCGCGTAAGTGAGGGTTCGGGGTTCGGGGTTCAGGAAATCCGATCACCACTATGTCTTGAACCCTGAACCCTACCCCCGCCCCACCGGCGTGCGTGCCAAAAAGGACGGCCACGCCCGATCGGCCCCAAATCCGCGGCCCATGTTGGCGCAGCCGCACGGCGCAGGTATCCTTCGACTTTGTCGGGGCCGTAGCTCAATTGGGAGAGCACCACGTTTGCAACGTGGGGGTTGCCGGTTCGAGCCCGGTCGGCTCCATTTACTTCGCTTGATTCCTTCGCCCAAGAATTCTCACCACGGGATACCGCCGCATGTGGGATGACCCGATCGCCTCCCCGGAACCCGAGCCCCAGCACTTCGAGCAGCCCGGCCCGGCGGCCAACGTCGCCTGGACCGACGGGCAGCTCATCCGCCTCGAGAACGAATGGCGGCGGGCGCAGCGCTCCTTCGCCTACCACCCGTTCGTCGGCATCACCCCGCTTCGGGGCGACCCGCCTTACGAATACCAGATCGATTACCGCGTCCGCTCCCTCCTGCTCAACGAGGCGGGCGAATTGCAGTCGGTCGATAGCGTCGCAATGCACGTGTGGCTTCCGCCCGGTTTCCCCAACCAGCCGCCGGTCGTGCGGCCGATGGCTGGGGTCTTCCACCCCAACGTCGCCTGGGAAGGCGTCTACCTCACGAGCGCGTGGCAGCCGACCTCAACGCTTATTGATTTTATCGCCCGGGTCGGCGACCTGCTGGCCTTCCGAACCTACGACCCCGACAGCGTCGTAAACGCCAGCGCGATGGACTGGCTGAGCGAAAACGCCGGGGCACTGCCGCTCGACGCCCAGGCCGATTTTACGGCCCACGCGACGGGCGAGCCGCTGGGGCGGATTATGCGTTTCGGCCCGGCAACGCTCGACCAGATCCGCCGGGCGCTCGACGACATGCGCTTCGCCCTGATGGCCGACAACGACGCGCCCACCGGCGATGAAGTGCAGGATTTCGCCCGCCAGACCCGCGCAGCGCTGAGCCTGTTTTTGGAAAGCGACGTTCCCGAGAACCTGCGCGAGCAAGCCAATGAGTTTGACGACTGGTGCCGGGAACTGCCCGACTCGGTCCCCGCGTGGGAATACCTCCGCCGGCAGCGTGCCTCGGCGCGCGCCGCCGAAGAAACCGCGGCGGGATTGCGCGAGGCGGCAAAGCCACTTTCGGCCCAGCTCGCGAAGCTCGATTCACTGGTGAATCTTCCGCCCAACGCGACGGCGTCCGCCGGCGTGCGAATGATCCCTGCGATGGCGGTGCTCGAGCCGCTTCAGCTCGCGCTGCCCAGCCTCGCGCGCGACTATGAGGAACGCATCACGGCGCTGCGCGGGCATATGGACGCGATGCGGGCGCAAATCCCGCAGACCGTGGTCGCGCCCGAAGGTTCGCTGGGCCGACGGGTCGCGGCCCAGGCCGAGTCGATCGCCCAGACGGTCGCCTC
>JAQGHH010000033.1 GCA_028288945.1 Phycisphaerales bacterium | reverse complement strand
GGCAAGGACGTCTATACCGAAAAGCCGATGACGCTCACGATCGACGAAGGGAAGCACGTCGTCGAAGCGGTGAGGAAGACCGGCCGCGTGCTGCAGGTGGGGAGCCAGCAGCGCAGCGACCCGAGCTTTCGGCTGGCTTGCGAACTGGTGCGAAACGGGCGCGTCGGAAAGCTCGAAGAGGTGCAGGTGGTCCTGCCGGCGGGCCATCGCGGCGGGCCGTTTCCGCCGGAGAATGTGCCGCAGGGATTTGACTGGGATTTCTGGCAGGGGCAGGCGCCGCAAGCGCCGTTTTGCCAGCAGCGCACGCACACGACTTTCCGTTTCTGGTACGACTACTCGGGCGGGACGTTGACCGACTGGGGCGCGCACCACAACGACATCGCCCGCTGGGCCATCGGTCTCGACGGGCCGGTGGAGATTGAAGGCAAGCAGCTCGTTGAGCCCATCCCGGGCGGGTACACCGCCGCCCCGGAATACCGGGTCGAATACACCTACGCCAACGGCGTCAAACACGTCTGCCTGAGCACCACCGGCGACCAGTGGACCGGCGCGCCTGAGAAGAATGGCCCGGATATCCTGCACAATGGAGTCACCTTCAAAGGCACCGAAGGCTGGATCTTTGTGACCCGTGGAAAGCTTTCAGCGAGCAAGCCGGAGCTTTTGAGCGACCCGCTGCCATCGAATGCACAGCGGCTCTATGTCAGCAACAACCACATGGGCAACTTCTTCGACTGCGTCCGCTCGCGCAAGGAGCCGGCCGCCCCGGCGGAGGTCGGGCACCGGTCGGTCAGCGTCTGCCACTTAGGCGTGCTGTCGATGCGGCTCGGGAGAAAGCTGAATTGGGACCCGAAAAAGGAGCAGTTCGTCGGGGACGCAGACGCCGACAAATGGCTGTCGCGAGAGATGAGGAAGCCTTGGTCGTACGAGGCGGTTTAACGCTTGAAGAGAGAGTCGCCACAGATGGACACGGATAAGATTTAATCGCGCTCCACGCCGAGCCCGACCCGCAACCCATAGACGAAATGCGTTGGCATGGACTTTCTCCGCGAATCCCCGCGTTGTGCACGTTGAAAGCGCATCCAATGATGAGTCGGCTACGGCGCTCAGGCGGTCTTCATCCGTGTCCATCTGTGGCGATAGGTTCCGATTTTGCCTGAGTTGATTTCCGTGCCGGTCGCACGCATAAACTTGAAATGATGTCCCAATCCAGCGAGAACGTACCGGCGATCCCTAATCCATTGCATGACTTGCACCAGCAGGCGGGGGCGGAGTTTCAGGCTTACGCGCAGTTGGAAGTGGTGAGCACCTTCGGGGAGCCGCAGGCGGAGTATGCGGCGATTCGGAAGGGGGCGGCGATGATCGATGAGCCGCAACGGGGAATTCTCGAGCTTACCGGCGCGGACCGGTTGCCATTCCTTAACAACCTGCTGACGAACGAGACGTGGGACAAGACCTCCAAGACGGGACTGACGCCGGGGCAGGGCAGGTATGCATTTTTCCTGAACACGAAAGGTCGGATCGTCGCGGACATGAACGTGGTCGAGAGGGGGGACCGTACTCTGCTCGACATGGACGCGCGGATGGTCGAGCCAGTGCGGGCGGCGTTTGACAAATTCCTGTTTCGAGAGCAGGTGAAGATGGTGAGCAGGGGGGGAGCGCTGCACACGATGGCGCTGCACGGGCCGGGCGCCGTGAAAATATTGGAAGAGGGAGCGGGGGTCACGATCCCGGCGGATTTGGCGCAGGGGGGTTCTTACGAGGCGCGGCTGTTTGATGTGCCTGCCGTGGTCTGGCGGGACGACGCGTGCGGCGTGCCCGGGTTTCATCTGATCGTGGAGACGGCGTCCGCGCGAAAAGTATGGATGGGGCTCGTGGCGCAGTTCTACGAAAATCATGAGCCGGGACATAGGCGACTTCGGCCCGTGGGTTGGGCGGCGTTTAACGCGACGCGGATCGAGGCGGGGAGACCGATCTTTGGGATCGACTTCGACGATTCGGTATTGCCCGCCGAGACGGGGCAGGCGGCGCGGGCGGTGAGCTTTACCAAGGGGTGCTACCTGGGCCAGGAGATCGTCGCCCGCATGCACGCGCGCGGGCAGGTGGCCCGGCAGCTCGTAGGCCTGCGCATGGGCGACGACGCGCTGCCGATGGCCGGAACGCTTATCTACGACGACGCCGACAACCAGGTCGGCGGCGTCACCAGCAGCACGGTGTCCCCCGTTCTGTCCAACGCGTGCATCGCCATCGGGTTCGTGAAAAAGCCATTCATTCCCGCGGGCAGCATCGTAAACATCCCGGCGGAGGGGAAGGTGCGGAAGGCGACGGTAGTGGAACTGCCATTTGTCGATCCATCCCATTAGCAAATGGTGCTCACCGCTTGGATTGCAGAAAGACAAATGCATGTTGCCACAGATGGAATGCGGATGGACACAGATCGGATCGCGCGTCCGGCACTTCTAACGTGACACGGCCGTCTCGGCCGTGCGGGGTGGCGGAGATTGCTTGCGAATTCTGATATTGGAGGTCTCTCTTTTTCGGGCGCACCATGCACGGGCGGGACGCCCGTGTCACGGCGCAACATTCTGACCCTCTTATCTGTGTCCATCCGCATTCCATCTGTGGCAACATGTCTTTGCCTCCTGCTTTCTTTGTGATCTCCGCACTCCTGCGGTGAGTATCCGCATTCGTCTTGCACGCGCGTCCCGGTCGTGTCACGATTGTGTCATGATTGATTCGCCATACCTCGTCGAGCCCGGGAAGAAGTTCAAGATCTCGGATTACAAGCCGGATGACACCGGAAAGTTCAAGAGCAAGAAGGACGCCGCGGGCGACATCGACAGGAACCTGAAGAAGATCGACTTGCTCCAGGACAAGTTTTATGCGTCGGGGAAGTACGCGCTGCTGATCGTTCTTCAGGCGATGGATGGGGGCGGCAAGGACGGGACGATCAAGTACGTTTTCAGCGGCGTCAACCCGCAGGGGTGCGCCGTCACGAGCTTTAAGCAGCCGAGCGAGTTGGAACTTTTGCACGACTACCTGTGGCGCGTCCACCATGCCGCCCCGCCGAAAGGGATGTTCGGGATTTTCAACCGCTCGCATTACGAAAGCGTGCTCGTGGAGCGGGTGAAGAACATCGTGCCCGGGGGCGTCTGGTCGAAGCGGTACGAGCACATCAATGGGTTCGAGAAGCTGCTGGCGGACGAGGGAACCATCATCCTGAAATTCTTCCTCAACATCTCGTACGAGGAGCAGAAGAGGCGGATGATCAAGCGGCTGGCCGACCCGAGGAAGAACTGGAAGTTCAATCCTGAGGATTTGAAAAATCGCGAGCGGTGGGACGACTACATGGCGGCCTATCAGGACGCGCTGAGCAAGTGCTCGACGAAGTACGCGCCCTGGTACGCCGTGCCGTCGGACCACAAGTGGTTTCGCAATTGGGTCGTCTCGGACGTGCTGGTGAGAACACTGGAATCACTGGGGCTCAAGTACCCGCCGCCCCTAAAAGGGGCGGCGGATATACGGGTGAAGTGAAAACAATGACGAGTGATGAGTGAAACGTGACTGAGTAATCTGCTTCTCACGTTTCACTCATCACTCGTCAATTGGTATCTGGCGTCTATCGTCCCCAATACGGCGATCCATAGGTGTAGCCGGGTCCGTAGGTCGCGTCGTTACGATGCAGGAAGTAGGAATAGTTCAGAGCCGTGGAGCCGGCGACGGCGCTGGCGTAGGCATAGGCGCTGGCCTCGACCATGGCGATCCGGGCGTTCTCCAGGTTGTTTCGGGCGGCGAGCACCTCGGGGGCGTCGCGCAGGGCGTCGTCCATTTGGGCGCGAAGCTGCGAGACGCGCTGGCTGGCCGCGACCATGCGGTCGTGAACCGACTTGAGCGTCGGGTCGGCGTTGAGAGCCGCGACTTCCAAGGCTCGGGCGTCGGAGGCGTAATTCATCTTCAGCGTGGCCATCGCAAGGATCTCGTCCTTCGACGCATCCTTCTCGAGGCGGCGGTGGGCGAGCTTTTCGCCCAGCTCGTCGCGCAGGCGGATGATCGCCTTGTACTTCTCATCGTCCGCCAGTGAACGCATCGCCTGCTTGCGGGTTTCGATGTACTCGCCGTATGCCTGCCGCTCGGCGTTGAGGGCTTCCTGATAGTCCCTCGACTTCTCGTAGCGCGCCTGCACGTGGCGGATCGTGGCGCTCAGCTCGGACTGTGCCCGGCTGAACAGCATCCGCGCGCGGGCGGCCATCGTGTTGGCCATCACCCAGCTGCCCAGCTCCGATGCGGGGTAATCGCTGGCGGCCGAGGAATTGGCCGCGGCCATGCGGTCGTCACGACGGAAGGGGTTGCCCCGATCGTCGTCCCGATCCCGCATGGGAGGCTGCACGGCCGGACGTGGTGGGGCGGCGTTGTCCCACCAGTTGCCGCCGGCGGGCGCGGCCGCCGGACGCGTTTGAACGGGCGGCGCTGCGGGGGGCGGTTGGTCGGCGGGCGTCGTCTCCGGCGCGGCCGCACAAATCGAGGTCCCCGCAAAAACCACCCCGACCATCCACTTGGCCGTACGCAGCATTTGATCCTTGCGATTCATCGGTTGAGCCTCCAATGGTGTCATCGGACGGGAAAGTCCAGTCAGGACACTTTATTGCTTCGAGCGGCCCACTCCACCGGCAAGGGTTTGAAAGCCGCTTCCGGCTTTCCAATGCGCGCCACCCTCGCCGCGGCAGGCAATCATATCCGCGCCCACCGGGCTCGGGTAGAAAATTATTGCCGAACCTGCCTAATGGCAGGGGTGGGGGCAAGTGACGTGCCGAAGAGGCACCGGAGATTGGGCCGGTCGCGGCCGGGTGGCCGAAGGCCTGTAATGGGGGAAGTGGCGCGAAAGCGGGGAGTACTCGGATGGAAGGCGGGGCCGACAATCATCCCACAGCGACTCGAATCGTCTTACCCGTTTATTGCCAGGCTCTGTTGTCGTAGCGCGGAACTTTTGTGACGGGGACGCACTGGGGCGAGGACACATGGGGCAAAAAAGAAACGAGCGAGTGAAGCCATCGCCGCACCCGCTCGCCTGCATTTCCGTTGCTCTTACGGCAGTCGCGTTAGTTAGTGGTCCGAGGTGCCAACCGTTTCACGCGGCTGACCGGCGCTTACGACCGTTTCCGAGTTGCCCAGCGGCTTTCCCGTGTAGGGGTCAAACCTGGGGGTTTCGACCGGCTTGCCCGTGTAAGGATCGAATTTCGCGTCGGATGGAAGGGCGTTCGCCTGAGTTTGGGCCGGGAGAGCCGGCTTGGGCCTGGACGACTCTTCGACGGCCGTGTCCACTTCGTCTTCGATGCCCTTCAGGCCTTTCTTGAACTCGACGATGCCCTTGCCTAGGCTGCGACCTACTTCGGGCAGTCGCTTGCCAAAAAAGAGCAGGCCGATAACGGCGATGATCATCCAACTACCAAACCCCGGCATGTGCGGCATAGGAACATCCTTTCAATCCAAGGCGACTCAATCCGCCTCGCGTGACTTCAACGTCTTTCCTCGATCTCTTTCAGGCCTTTCTTGAACTCCACGATGCTCTTGCCGAGGCTGCGCCCCAGTTCGGGCAGCCGTTTTCCAAAGAAGAGGAGGCCGACCAAGGCGATCAAAATCCAACTGCCAAATCCAGGCATGTGCGGCATAGCGGCACTCTTTCAGGCAATCTCTCTAACGTCCGCCGACCCTCTCAAGTTCACCCATATTATACCCCCGACGCCGGCAAACGTGAATCGGGCCCCCGAAGAATTCTCACCAGTTCAAGTATATCAGGCGGCATAGGCGCTTGAAGCGTCATAGGCTCCAGCGTGCCGGGGTGTACGAAGGTAATTTCGTAGGCGTGCAACGCCTGACGGCCGAAGCGGAAATCACCCTCTTCGAAGATCCGCCCGCCGTAAATCGTGTCGCCCACCATCGGGTGACCGAGGGCGGCCATGTGGACGCGCAACTGGTGCGTTCGGCCCGTCTTGGGCGTCAGCTTCACGAGCGAAAACTTCCCCGGCGGGGCGGGATTCTTCCGGTCCATCGGGAACGCGCTGTTCTGGAGAACGGATGCGGGCGGGGTCTGGAAAACCTCCAGAATTTCATACTTGGTGACTGCGGGCCGCCCGCCGTTCTCGACCTTTCGAACCGCTTGTTTTTCACGGACGTAGCGGTCCTGGCCGATCGGCATGTCGATCACGTCCGCCAGCAATTCCGGCACGCCGTGGATCACGGCGATGTAGGTCTTCTGGATCGTGCGGTTTTCAAACTGCCGGGCCACGCGCCAGTGCGCCTCGTCGCTCTTGGCGACCAGCATCATGCC
>JAQGHH010000010.1 GCA_028288945.1 Phycisphaerales bacterium | reverse complement strand
TGCTCGAGGGAGAATCCCTCGCCCGCCGGCCCGCGGCGGTTGCGGACGAGGCCGACGGGGTCGATTTCAAGCAGCATTGCCGCGGTGCAGCGGTCAGCGCAGGCCTCAGGGTAAAACACGAGAGCCCGGCCGTGGCTCAAGTCGAATGATTGAGGCCGCGCGGGGTTCTTGCGGAGCAGGTGGCCGAGGTCGGTCGCCGGGGAATGAGTGGTGGTGATGGTCAGCAGCATCGTTTTTCCTATTCAAAACTATTCAAGCCTATTCACGCAACCGCATTTGCGGGCTGAAAATGGGGTGGGGGTGCCGCAAGCTCGGCGCGTAAGTGGAACATTTTCGCGGGCGCGCCGGGAACGGGAAGTGTTCAATCACACAAATATGATGCAGAAAGTGCACCTCCGCGCCGGTTGGGGCCGGTGGTAAGTTCGCGGCATGATCCCATACCGCGCATTCGCATTCGATCGACGCTCGTCGTCCACCGCGTCCGCCCATCCACGCAAACCGGCTGATCGTGGTCCGCGGTGCGAGCGGCTGGAGGGCCGCGTGCTGCTCTCATCGGCGGACATTCTTACCTATCACAACGACGTTTCACGTTCGGGCCAGAACCTGCACGAGACGATCCTTACGCCGCGGAACGTGAACGCCGCGACATTCGGCAAGCGGCTTTTCCTGTCGGCGGACGGGAAGGTGGATGCGCAGCCGTTGTACGTCTCGGGCCTCAGCTTCCGGGGTCGCGGCAAGCACAACGTCGTCTACGTCGCGACTGAGCACGACAGCGTTTTCGCGTACGATTCGGATACCGGCACCGCGCTGTGGCAGGTGAGCGTGCTCGGGGCGGGAGAGGTTCCATCCGATCCACGCAACTGCGGGCAGGTCATTCCGGAGATCGGAATCACCTCGACTCCCGTGATCGACCGCCACATCGGCCCGCACGGGACGATCTACCTTGTCGCCATGAGCAAGGACGGCACGGGGAACTATTTCCAGCGCCTCCACGCACTGGACCTGAGCACCGGTGCCGAGGAATTCGGCGGGCCGCGGACGGTCCAGGCGGCCTACCCCGGCACCGGCGACAACAGCGTCAACGGCAACGTCGTCTTCGACCCCGGCCAGTACGACGACCGTGCCGCCCTGCTGCTTTCGCACGGCGTCGTCTACACCACATGGGCGTCGCACTGCGACATCCGCCCGTACACGTCATGGGTGATCGGCTACAACGCGCGGACGCTCAAACAGGCGGCCGTCCTGAACCTCACGCCCAACGGCAACCAAGGCGCGTTCTGGAATTCCGGCGGCGGCCCCGCGGCCGATTCCGCCGGGAACCTCTTTTTGCTCGACGGGAACGGGTCATTCGATTCGACGCTCGATTCCAAGGGCTTCCCCGCGCAGGGCGATTTCGGCAACGCGTTCCTCCAGCTTTCGACGCGCCGCCGGCTGCACGTAGCCGACTACTTTGCCACTTTTAACCAGGCCGAGCTCAACTCGGTGGATTTCGATTTCGGTTCCGGGCAGGCGATGGTCTTGCCGGCGATGAAAGATGCGAACGGCCGCACGAGATTGCTGGCGATCGGCGCGGGGAAGGACGGGAGCCTGTACCTCGTCGATCGACGCAACATGGGAAAGCTGAACACCGCCACCCGGGACAACCACAACGTTTACCAGCAGGTTTCCCAGGTGCTTACAGGAGGCGTCTTCTCGACCCCCGCCTACTTTAACGGATCGATCTACTACGGCGCGGTGGGCGACCATATCCGCGCCTTCCGCTTCTCGAGTGCCCGCCTGAGCACCAATTCCGTTTCGGAGTCCCCGGGCACGTTCGCGTACCCCGGCGCCAGCCCAACCGTCTCCGCGAACGGCCGCAAGGGCGGCATCGTCTGGGCCGTGGAGAACGGCGACGCCGCGGCACTCCATGCCTACGACGCAACGAATCTTGCGAACGAACTATACAATAGCAATCAGGCTGGCGCACGGGACCAGCTCGGGCTGGGCAACAAGTTCATCACGCCCGCAATCGCCGGCGGAAAAGTGTTCGTGGGGACGACGGACGGGGTGGCGGTGTACGGGTTGCTATGATCTCCCTCCCCCTAAGAGGGAGAGGGAGAAAAACGATAACTCAATGCCGCGACTCCGCAGCGCCGACCGCGGCCTTTCGCAGATCCCCTTCCCCAAGTCGGCGACGGAAAAGGTCCAGCGCCAACCCGTAGCCGATGCGGGCCAGCTCGGGGTCGTAGCGCGGGCCTTCATCGCGCAGGAAGGCGTGCTGGCCGTTGAGCTCGTGCCAGGTGAACCATGCGTTGGCGTCTGACATCGCGTTGTAGACGATCTGCCGGCCTTCGCGAGGGACGTGCGGGTCCTGGCGGCCCCAGATCATGAGCATTTCGCCGGTGATTTCGCCGATGCGGCCGAGGGAGTTGTCGTTTGTGCCTTTGCCAAGGCCGCGTTTGTGGATGTCGGTGGCGTAGAAGCAGACACCGGCGAGAACGTCCGGGTTCATCGCGGCACGGAACGCGAGATGGCCGCCGATGCAGATGCCCATTGTGCCGAGTTTGCCGGTGCAGTCGGGGCGGCTCTTGAGATAATCGAGCACGGCCCGGCTGTCGCTGTCGTAGCCCGAAAGCTCCTTGGCGGTTTTCAGCGCGTTGCCGCGATCCGCGCCGGCCTGGTCGTACGCCAGCACCGTCCCGGCGGGCTCGAACTCGTGGTAAATCTCGGGCACCGCGACGACAAACCCGTGCCCCGCAAGCATTGCCGCGGTCCGGCGGATCGGGCCGGTGACCTGAAAGATCTCCGAGTAAAGCAGGATGCCGGGATAGCGCCCGCCGGCCGTGGGGCGGAAAATGTTCGTGCGCATTGGGCCGGTGGGAGTTTGGATCTCGGCCACTTCATTGTCGGTGATGGTCATAGCGGGCGCGGAGGATAGCACGGCGTGCGCGATGAGGCGAGCGGAGGGGAAATCCGAAGTCCGAATCCCTCTTCGAGCCTGAGCCTCAGAGCCGAAGGCCGAAATCCGAATCAAATCCCAATGACGAAATCCGAATGGAAATCCGCGCTCCGAGCGGAATTTGGCTTTGTGGGGCTCTGTAGGGCGTACTTTAGTACGCGAACGGTCTCGCAAATGAGGGGCGAAACCGCGTACCAAAGTACGCCCTAGAGCGCCACAGAATCACAGGAAAATTACAGAAAACACGAGTTTCGTAGGGTTCGCATCTCGGACCACGTGGGTGCCGATGCGCCGCGATGCGTGGATAGCGGCCGTTACGAATTGGCGTCGTCGCGAGTCTGGGGCGTGGAGGTTTGTGGCCCCGACTGCCCACTCGCATTCGCGGCTCGTTTCCATTTCCGACGCCAATGCAGCGCGAGGAATGCCAGCAGCACGACCAGCGCGATCCGGCTGACGTCGTGGATCATGACGATGGGGGCGAGCAGGGCTTTGTAGGGTGGGCCGAAGACCTGAGCCCAGATTCCGCCGCAGAAGTCGCTGACTTGCTTGGTGCGCCAGAGCTCGCGGTCATGGTGCTTCAGGTGCGCGTCGAGGTGGTCGAGCACGGCCTGCTGTTGGTCGGGCGTCATCTCTTCGGGCGTCTGCGGGATGCCTAGGTCGCGGGCGATCTGCGCGATGGGTGGGCCCAGGAGGAGATTGATGTTGCTGCGGATGGCGAAGGGCCGTGAAGCCTCCGTGTCCTGCACGAGCGACGAAACGCTCTGCACCGCCCCGGCATCTTTGGCGACCGGGAAGTCCATCTGAAAGCTGTCGAGAAGCTTGCGCGGCTCTGATTCATGCCGGCCGATGGCTTCGACAAGCCCGAGGTGGTTCGGCACGTCCTGCTCGCCGCACAGGTGAAGGTAGGCGCACAGCGGGCCGCGGGAGAAGTTCTGGTAATGCAGTTCCGACGTCGGATTGACGGCATACTTTTTGGGGAGCAACGGCAGCGAGCGCACGGCGAGGATGCACCGTCGGGTCGCAATGCAGAACGGGCGCGTCCGCATCGCGGCGCTGCCATGGACGGTGTAGTCGAATGCGACGTAGCGAAATTCGGGGTTGATTTGCCACCGGTCACAGGCTTCGCAGAACGAGCGAAACGCAGCTTCGTCATGGCCGTCGAGACCAAATGCAAACACGGCAAGCAGGAGCACCAGAAGGCCCAGCGCGAAGCGGCCCAGGCGCGATGGCCCCGCCTTTGCGCACGCGCGAACTGTGCCTCCATCCAATCCCATTTGGTCCCCAGTTCCGCCATCCTAGCCCCCGCCAGCCTGATCCGCGAATCTTTCATGGCATGGGTTTGCAACCCCATGGCTTGCGGTACTCCGCGAGCGTCGGCCATACCCGGTCGACCCAAGCAAGAGCGGAGCGACCGCATAGCGCATCGGTTCCCGAACGGTCTTGGTTGCATGAATGCGCGGAAATGCCGAACATGGCGGGAAATTGCCTTGGCTAAGTCCCCGCCGATTGGCACGCGCGCTTGGGGCACTGCAAAAAAGAAATTTCTTGCAATCCCAGCAAGCCCAAGTACTCTCCGTCCCGCCATTTCCAAATCGCACCTTGCACACATAGGAGGATCTCATGGGACGGAGCATTTTGCACCCCTCGCACATCTCTCGCTCGGCAGCCGCAATGAAGGCCCAATCCAAATCCAAACGCCCGCGCGTTCAAGGCGGCTACTTCGAGGCGCTCGAATCCCGAACGCTCCTTACCGCCGTCTTCACTCCCGTCTTCGGCATCGAGACCACCAGCTCGGGTCCCGACGAACACATGACCCAGCCTCCCATCTACCTGATCCTGTGGGGTTCGTATTGGGGCGGCACCAACACGCCGCAATCTCAGGCGATCATTGACGCCGCCAATAAAGTCATCACCTCACCCTTCCCTCACATCGTCGATCAATACGGCGCCGACGGCTCCAACATGGTCATCGCCCAAACCGTCTGGGACAGTTCCGATCCCTCCAGCGGCAACTTCGATTCCGGCAACATTGACGACGTCGTGCAAAATCAAATCGATAACGGTCCGTTCCCCGAAGCCCAAGACGCTACGAATAATCCCATTTACGTGGTGGTGACCCCGCCCAAGGTCATGTCCAACGACCCCAAGGCGGCTGGCTTTAATATTGTTCAGAGCGATTTCGATTTGCCACTCGATTTTGACGACGTGCCCGAAGCCTGGAGCTGGACCGGCCGCAATGGCGACGGCAGCCTCAACGTCGACGCCTTCAGCCTCACTTTCAGCCACGAAGTCGCCGAGATCATGTCCGACTACGATCAGGAGGGCTACCAGATCAACGCCGGCGCCAACTGGTTCGGCGGCGGCGACAACCAGATTGGCGACAAGGAAGGGAATTTCTACAGCTTCCGCATGTCCAACGGCGTGGACGTCCAGCCCGTCTGGTCGCGCGCCGACAATGCCTGGGCCGTCAACGACGGCACCACCCAGAAATTCAACTTCCTTCCCAACTGGAGCGGCCAGAATTTCAATTTTAACTACGCCCTGACCCTTAATGGCGACCAGTTGGGCCCCAATGACGACGTCACCGTCGGTTCCACACCCGCCGGCGGCGTCACCGTCACGCTCAACGGCGAGGTCATGAATTTCGACAAGAACTACCTCTCCGGCATCACCATCGATACGGGCATCGGCCTTAATACCGTTCACGTCAACCCGCTCCCGGCCAACGTAACGCTCTCCATCACCAGCACCGGCGGCTTTGTCACCCTCGACGGCCCCAATACCGCCAACGCCTGGAACATCACCGGGGCCAACGCCGGTACGCTCAACGGCTATTCCTTCAACCGTGTCACCGATCTCGTCGGTGGCAGCGCCTCCGACACCTTCACCTTCCAGCCCGGTGGCACCCTCGGCGGGACCGCCGACGGGGGAGGCGGCACAAACTCCATCACCGGCCCGGACACCGACAATTTCTGGTCCCTCACCGGTGCCGACTCGGGCGGCCTCGATCTCCATGCCTCGTTCAAAAACGTCCAGAACATCCAGGGCGGCAACAGCGGCGACATCTTCGACTTCGAAGGCTCCGGCTTCATCTCCGGAAACATTAACGGCGCGGGATTTGGACCCGACCGCAATACCCTGAGCTTTGCCAATTTCCTCTCGCCGGTTTCCGTCAACCTCCAATCCAAAACCGCCTCCCGCATCGGTGGCACGTTCAGCATCATCAACCAGGTCATTGGAAGCGTCCTCCCAGATACTCTCACAGGCCCGGTCTCCGCCACCTGGACGATCGACAGCGCCAACGGCGGCTCAGTCGGGGGAACCCAGTTCACCTCCTTCGAAAACCTCGTCGGGAACTCCTTCACCGATTCCTTTGTCTTCATGCCCGGCGGCAGCATCACCGGAAACCTCGACGGCGGCCTGGGCACGAACACCCTCGACTATCACAACCTCGCCGGCCCCATCACCGTCAACCTCGGCACCGGCACCGGCCCGGGCATCG
>JAQGHH010000669.1 GCA_028288945.1 Phycisphaerales bacterium | reverse complement strand
GTGTCCGAGTCGGGCCTGAAGGTGTTCAAGTTCCGCGAAGAGCGCCCGGCCGACAAAGAGCTGATCGACCGCGTAAACGCCGTATCCGCCGCCCAAACCCGCGGCGCGGGCGCCGCGGCGGACATCGGCCTCGACCTGCACTCCCGCAACATCAGCGCGATCCTGGCCGCCTGGGACGAAGGCCGCGACGCCGAAACCAGCGGCGAAGAGGGGCGAAAATCCGTCGCGATCATCAATGCCCTCTATGAATCCGCCAAGCACGACGGAATGCCGGTGGATGTGAAATGAGGCGTGGAGCGTGGAACGTGGAACGTGATGGACGAAGCCCGCCGGTCCCGGCATGCTTTGGGATTTCAAATTTGCGGTCTTCAATCTGAGATTTGAGATTTGAAATCTTCTCCCCTCTCCCCTTCCCCTATCGCAATCCGCCCCAATCGTCCGATAATAACGAAGCAATCATGGCCGACCTGCTACTCGCATATACGTTCATCGCGCTCCTCCGCATGCCGCTCCAGGACAACTATTGGTTCTGGAAAGTCATCGGCTTCGCCGGCCTCGGCGTGTTCCAAGCGCGGTGGATCGTGCAGTGGCTCTATTCGGAAAAGCACAAGGAATCGAAGGTCCCGTCCGCCTTCTGGTGGCTGTCGCTCTGCGGGGCGTTCCTGGAGACGTCGTACTTCCTGCGCCAGCAGGACTCGGTGGGGATCGCCGGCTACTGCATCTCGTTCGTCCCGTACACGCGGAACTTGATGCTCATCTACACCAAGAAGCGCCGCGACGCCGAGGCCGCGCAACGCGGGTTCGAGCCGTCGCCAAGCCAAACCCCGGAATGACGATTACAATGAAACTCGCAATGTCCAACCCACCCACTCTCAGCGTCTGCGTCCCCGTCTACAACGAGGAGGAAAACCTCCCGCTGCTTCACGCCGCCATCGCCAAAGTCTTCGACGCGAATCAGATCCCCGGCGAAATCGTGCTCGTCGACGACGGGTCGAAGGACGCCTCCTGGGCGCAGATCGAAAAGCTGGTGGCTCTGGACCCGCGCGTGCGCGGACTCAAGTTCAAGTCCAACTGCGGCGAAACCGCCGCCAGCGACGCCGGCCTCCGCGCCGCCCGCGGCACATACGTCATGACGATGGACGCCGACCTGCAGAACGACCCACAGGACATCCCCAAGTTCCTCGAAGCCCTCGCCCAGGGCTACGACTGCGTCTGCGGGTCCCGTGTCGCCACCCGCGGCAAAGGCGACAGCTTCATCCGCGTCGCCTCCAGCCGCATCGCGAATTGGGTGCGAAACAAATTGAGCGACGAACAAATCTCCGACGCCGGCTGCACCTACCGCGCTTTCCGGCGCGAGTGCGTGAGCAAGCTCAAACTCTACCGCGGCCTGCACCGCTTCATCCCCACGCTGCTGAAAATGGAAGGGTACACCGTGACGGAAATCGCCGTCACCAACAACCCCCGCCTCCACGGCGAAAGCAAATACGGCGTCTGGAATCGCCTCTTCAAAAGCTTCCGCGACCTCCTGGCCATCCGCTGGATGAAAAGCCGCCTGCTCGGCTACGAGATCGGCATCGACCTGGACCGAAGCGCCGAGGTTGCACAAACGCCAGAAAAAAAGACCGCCGGTGCGGCGTGAACAGGTGGCACAGCCGCCCTCGGCTGTGTTCCGCCGCAGGCGGAAATAGAACACACAGCCGAGGGTGGCTGTGCCACAGGTCGGGGCCGAATTGCGCGCAGTCGGCGAGCCCTCACCGTAACGCCAACCCCGTTCGCCGCACCGTCAATTCATACACCTTCCACCGCGCATCACCCGGCGCGCTTTTCAGCGGCAACCGACGTACCTCCGCCACCGTCTCGTCCGGCAGCCATCCCGCGAACTGCCCCACGCGCACCGTAGGCTCCGGCAATTTGCGCTTAACGCGGAAATGCGCATCACGCTGGTCATCCACCACGACCAGCACCTTCGCCCCCGCGCCGTAACGCAAATCCAGCGGCAGATACACCGCCACTTCCTCCGGCAGCCGCGATACGAGCAGCGTCCGCCCCGGCTCGCGCGCCAGCGTAAGAACTTCCCCGGCCACGTCCTTCGCCGACCGCAATTCCTCCTGCGGCACAAAGCACAACTGCCAGAACGCCAGCGAGAGCAACACGTACGTCGCCGTCTGCATCAGCACCCATGTCCGCGTCCGCCGGCCCCACATCGGCCGGAGCGGAAGCAGGGCGAACGCCAGCACGGGAACCATCATCAGTGCGTTGCGCACGCTCGGCGCTGTCCCCAGGAGGATGATGCCCGGCACACCCAGGGCGAATCCGATCCCGACAATCGTCTGAAGCGCGATAAACGCCCCCGGCCACCCCCGAAACCCCGTCCGCCGGGCAGCGGCGAGGATCGCCGTCAGCCCGCGCGCCGCGAGCAGCACGCCGGCGGGCAACGCGGGCAGGAGGTATTGGTTCTTTTTCAGGTGCACGAACGAGAAGAAGAGCACCATCGTCGCGTACCAGAGCAGCGGGAAAACGGAGCGAGGGTCAAAGCGGAATGAGTCGCGCGAGGCATCCGACTTTGCGATTCCCCCGTTTACTCCAATCGATATTTTCGTGGGTGCTATGGATCCTGTAGGTCCCGTAGGGCCCGCTCTAGCGGACGTCGGATGCCCTGACCGATCCGCGGCAACGCCCGCTAAAGCCGACCCTACGGCCACGTCAAATCCCCGCGAATCTTCACTCACCCCCAGCCGTCGGCGGAGCCACGCCAGCAGCCGTTCCCACACCGGTCGCAGCGCCAACCCGACGCCCGCCAGCCACACGGCCGTCCAAGGCAGCGACAAAAAGAACATCTGCGGCAAATAGAACCACCCCGGCCGGGCGTTTTCCGTGTTGTCCATCAATTCCCCGACGGACTCATAGCGCCACAATTCCATCGCATGCGGAACCTGCCGCCAAACGTACCAGGGCCAAGGCAGCGCGATCGCCAGCAGCACAATCACTCCCAGGACGTGCCCCCGCCAATTCCCCGGTAACCGCCGCCGAAAGCACAGGTGAAATGCCGCGAGCGGAATCAGAATGTCCACCACAGCCGGCGGCCCTTTGGCGAGCAGAGCGAAGGCGAAGGAGACATAGAAGAGGAGGCGGAAGACGGACGCGGGGACGCGGGGACCGGACGACGCGGGGGAGAAGGTGGTAGACGCGGAGAGGGGGAGACACGGGGACGCGGGGAGGGAGGATTCACGAATTGCAGATTTCAAATTTGAAATTTCAAATGGCGGAGCGGCCGGAGCAGCGGGCCCAGTCGCAGACGCGGCGGCTTCTCGTTCATTTCGCATTTCGCATTTCGCATTTCGCACTTTGTATTTGTCTTCTCGGTCCCCGCGTCCCCGCGTCCCCGCGTCCCCGCGTCCTGCGTCTTCCCGTACCGCTCGCACCCACGCCCAAACGCACCCGAGCGTAAAAAACGCCAGATACGGATCGGCCATCGCCTTGCGGTATTCTTCGGGAATCGCGTACGTCGAAACCCAGATCAGCGCCGCCAGCCATCCCGTTCGGCGGCCCATCAGCATCCGACCGAGGTCATAAACCAACAGCGTCGCGAGCATCCCCATCAGCGCGGGAATGAGTCGCAGCGTGAATTCGTTGAAGTGGAAGAGGCGGAAGGTAATGGCCGCACACCAATAAGGCAGCGGCGGCTTTTGCAGACGAACTTGGCCACTGAGCACCGGCACAAGCCACGGGTTCACCGGCTGCGGCGGGGCGTTCCAGTCCGGCGCGAGGCGGACGACACCGGGTCGCAATACCACCGGCGCGACGAGTGCCGGCCGTGCCGCCCACGGCCAGCCGGAGTCGGCCATCTGGCGGGCGGGGAGCGCGACGCGTGCTTCGTGGCTGGTGACCACGTCAGGGCCGCTCAGAAACAGCAGAAACGCCGCCGCCGAGAACCCCACCAAAAGCCCGATTCTTCGCCGCCGGCTCACGGGGCGGGACTATAGCGGAAGGGGGGCCGGGATGCGAGGAAAACGCTTCTTCCCAAATGCGGAGAAAAGACTTTGCCGCGAAGGCGCGAAGGGACGAAGGAGGACGAAGAAAATGCAAATGCTAAGTTGCCACAGATGGGACGGATGGACACAGATGGGAAGGCGTGAACGGTAATGAGCAAAACGTGACTACAAGTCCGGCCGAATCCGTTTGTCACGTTCCACTTATCACTCATCAGAATCATCCGTGTCCATCGCTCCCCATCTGTGGCAACAATCTCTTCGCATTTCTTCGTCCTCCTTCGTCCCTTCGCGCCTTCGCGGCAAAGTCTTTTCTCCGAACTTCCGCGGAATCTACTTTCCATTTCCACCACCACCTTCGGCGTGAACGTTTGCTCGTTCGCCGGCCGAAACGTAGCCGGCCGCGCCGTGGGACGGGTCGCGGCGGGGGGTGCGCAGGTCGATCAGCTTCGATTTTCTTTCGGGATGTGCCGCGGAAAGCACTTCGCCGACGCGCATGCGCAAGGCCCAAAGTTCCTGCGGGCGCAGGCGACCGAAGTCGATCACCCCGGCGTCTTCGCCCGCGAAGCCGGTGCCGTGTTTTTCGCCGGCGAGGGGGAGCACCGCGCGGACGCGCTGGCCCAGCAGGTAGCGCGATTGCTTTTCCACTATCGCAAGAAGCGTGAGGTACTCGACGTCCTGCTGGCCGCGGAGGTAGCTCTTGAGGCGGATGGAGGGGACCGGCCCGGGCAGGCCGGCGGGGCCGCCGGGGTAGAAGAGGGACAGGGCGTCGGCCTTTTTCCACGAGTCGTTTTCGCCGATGGTCTGCCACGGGAGGACGCCGTCCCCGCCCAGCGTCCAGGAGTCGAGGCACCAGGCCGCCGGTTGGACGTTGCTGTCGGCGGGGTCGTTGCTCCCTCCATAGGGGATGACGATCTGGCCGAACTGCTGCTTGCGGTCGAGCACGATGCGCTGGAACTGGCGGAACGCGCCGCCGCCCACGACGTTGTAATCGAGCACGTGGTCGAGCGAATCGCGCTGCCATTCGGGGCGCGAGATGTCGGCACGGAACATCATCTTCGCCTTGCCCGGCGGGGCGAGGTTGACGCCCTCGTGAAACAATTTCCCGAAGTAGCGCAGTGCCCAGTAGTCCTGAAAATTCGCGGGCTCATCGAGCAGCCACGGGCAGGTCCCGCGCGACCAGCCGTTGGCTTTGAAGTTAGTTTTTCCATTGAAGAAGCACTGAAAGATGGTGTCGTTCCAGCCCTTCTCATTGAAGTGCTTGGTGAACTGCCGGGAGACTTCGATGAAGTCCTTGCGGTAACTCTCGGGGAACGCGCGGTCCGCCCAGTAGTCGCCGTTGTAGTTGCCTTCCATCGGCGTGGGCCAGTTCTCGAAAAGCGGCAGATAAAAAACTTCCAAGGGCACGAGTTGCCGGCGCATGGCCGGCTGCCCCTGCGGCACATCGCGGAACGCGGTGCCGTCGAAGTAGGGGCCGAAGCGCTTGTCCCACGCGGTCCAGTCGAGCTTGCGCGTTTTCGGGTCCCAGATCGGCGCGCAACCAGG
>JAQGHH010000628.1 GCA_028288945.1 Phycisphaerales bacterium | reverse complement strand
TAGCGTGGTGCTTTATCGGTGACACGTGTAGCAGCTCTGCATGTAAGCGGTGTCGCGGATGCCGTATTCCTTCTTCAGCTTTTCGCCGTCGAAGTCCGCACCGGGCGTCCAGTTCATGTCCGTCACTTTCACGTCCCGGGGCCGCAGGTGCGGGCCGGGGTCGCGGTGGCATTCCAGGCACCAGCCCATGCTCAGGGGCTTCTGCTGGGAGACCACCTCCATCCGATCGATCCGGCCGTGGCATTCGACGCAGCCCACGCCGTGATTCACGTGGGCGCTGTGGTTGAAGAAGACGTAGTCGGCCACGTCGTGCACCTTCACCCAAGGGACCGGCTTGCCGGTGGACCAACTGTCGCGGATCGGCTTGAGATTCACGCTGTCGGCCTTCAGATTCGTGTGGCAGTTCATGCACGTCTGCGTGGCCGGGAGGGCGGCGAACGCGGTCTTTTCGACCGTGTTATGGCAGTAGCGGCAGTCGATCCCCAGCTTCCCGGCGTGCAGGGCGTGGCTGTAGGGGACGGGCTGAGTCGGCGCGTAACCCACGGCCATCGTCTTGGGAGATGCGCCCAATCCGAAGGCCACGGGAAGGTAAAACGCACCGCCCACCGCGCCCAGCACGATGGCCGGGAGCAGGTAATTCGCCCACCGGGGGAACATGAATCGTTTGGATGCGGTTGTGCGTTCCGACATAGGTGCGAACTGAAAAGAAAGCCGTGGCTGACGGACCCGCCGATGTCGGCAGATCATTACGGGAAAAACCCGAGTGTCAATTGCGCGAGCGTGTGGCAAATCGTCGCAGGCGGGCGCGGCCATTAACGATGCGCCCTGGGAAGTGGCGAGAAGGCAATAGGGACGCGGCAGAAGGCAGGGGGCAAAAAGAGAAAGCGGCCGGTGCTGATGAGCGCCGGCCGCCGAAAAATCTTATTTGAATGGCGTCCTCGCGATACGCGAATGATCAGCCGCGAAGATCTTCGCACCAAGGAACGAATGCGACCCAACGGATCGCTTACGCCCGTTGACGGCGGCGAAGCAGTCCAACACCGGCCACCGCGAAAAGTCCGAGCGAAGCCGGCTCGGGTGACTGTCCAACGGGGGTGACGAAGGTGTTGTTGGAGACGGAAATCGTCGACAGCCCGCCGTCCTGGGAGGAGCTGACGGTAATGTCCTTGAAAATACCGATGTCGCGTATGCCCTGGGCGATGCTCACCGATTTGCTGGAGTCGATTGAGGCGGAGGTTCCGTCGTCAAAGACGGTAATCGGGGTGAAATTCGCAAGCGGGACGCCCGCCGTGTCAGTAAGGATGTCGGTCTCTTGGGCGAAGGTGGACGTGCCGGGGATGGGAACGGCACCATTGAAGCTCACCCCGACACCGGCGAAGAACTGGAGGGGCTCGGCATTAAGGGCGTGAACATAGTAATTGATTTTGGATTCCTGGTTGAGCCCCAGGACCGACTGCCAGACGGCGCTGAATTGAAGACCAATGGTCTGAACATTATCCGGGAGCGAAACCGTGATCTGGGAGGCGGTCGGCGCGGGGTTCGGGCCGGCGGTGGGAATTCCCTGGTACTGGAAGCCATAAAACTGGTAGTTGCCGATGGTAACGCCCGCCGCCCCGTCGTTGATCAGGTCCTGAAGTGTCCCCAATGGCGCTGCCGAGGCGGCACGCGCGCCGACCCCCGCGAGCACCGCAGCCGCTGCCAGCGACAGCACTTTCATTGATACGCCGCGTTTAAATCCTCGGATGCCCATGCTTTCTCCCTCTTCCGCAGGCAAGATTATCACATATCAGCGGAAATGCCCACCAAAAACAGAATTTGCAATCGTTCTTCGCTCTTATGAAACGCGTCGGAGTCCCGCCCTATTGCCCCAAATGTTTCAAACCAATTTCCGGCGGCGAACCAGCAACATTCCCGCCCCAACCATCAGAAAACTCCCGGCAACCGGCTCCGGTACGTCCTTAAATGTGTTGTCAACGTAAGCGATGGTGGCGAAGCCCTGCTGAAACGTGGTTGACGAGGAATGAACCGCGATGTCCTTGGTCAATCGAAGGTCGCGGATCCCCCCCGGCAGGTCGAATGCCGCGGAGTCAACGTTGTTTGGATTTCCGGGGCCGAATTCCTTAACGTTCAGAGTACCGTAAGTTGCTGTCCCATCAAGCGTTAACACTTTTTCGCTGACCGTGCTGTTGTCCAGGATTCCGCCCCCGGCGGTCGCGCCAAAATCGAGGCCGACGCTCTCGATAAAGTTTTGTGGGGACGTATCCAGCACATGAACGCTGTAGCTGATGAGCGAATCCTGGTTATTGCCGCTGAAAGTGGTCGAATTCCAGCTGTAAGAAAACCGGAACCCCTGGATCGATGCATCGGGCTGGGTCACGGAAATTTGAGACGCGGTCGGCGCGGGATTGGCTGGCGAAGGGCTTGCGGATGCCAGCGGAGCGCCAGCATAGGTAAAGTCGTAATAGTTCTTATCGCCGATGGTGATCCCGGAATGCCCGGCGTTGATCAGGTCCTGAAGTGTGGAGATGCCGGGGATGGCAACCGGGGCGGCATGCACCGGGGGGGGCAAAATCATCGCGCCCACGGACAAAGACGCCAAGCTGAGTGCGCGGATAAAATTCCGCTGGTCGATCTTTCGCATTTTCCCCATCTCCCTGCCGCGTTGCGGCTAACCCTGACCCGCGTCCGTATACTCCTTAACGGTCTCCCGGGTCCGACCTCCATTTATCTTGGCTTGAACTGCCTCGCGTCAATTCTTCGCCGACACCCGGATGCAAGTCCGTACGACCGCAAAATTGGCATCCTGCCAAATACGGGTTCGCAGTAAAAAGGCGAATCTCTGGAAGAATTAAAAATCCCAAAGACCGAAGATCAGTCTAAATTCTAACAGATTTGACCGTCCGCAATGTGCGCATTTTTCGCCTTCCGGGTGCATTTTTACATTCTTGCAATGTTTGTGTCAAGCTGAAAGTTATTGTTCGTCAGCGATGGCGGCTTATTTGCGAAAACGCAAGATGAGGAAAACAACCAGCGCCAGCATGCACGCCGTCGCGGCATAATTGACCATCTTGTGCAGCACGCGGTTCTTTTTCTTCAACCGTTCCCCGAGTTCGCGGATGCCGAACACGTATTTCGAGACACGGTTCAGGGCCCCAACCTTCTCCGTCGGGACGTTCTGGGCGGACGTGAGCTTGACGATGTGGTTCGTAACGAAGCGGTTGATGCTGTTTGCGACCGGGAGCATCGGGCGGGCGACGTCGCAAAACAGGATGATCCGCACCTCATCCGTGTCGTTCTTGACGCTGTGGATGAATGTCTCGTCGAAGAGAATGTCCTGCCCGTCGCGCCAGGAGTAGGGGGTGCCGTCAATGTAGATGCGGCACTCATCGGAATTGGGGGTGATGAGCCCCAGATGGTATCGCAATGACCCCGCGAACGGGTCGCGGTGGGCACCGAGCTTGCTTTTGCCGGGTAAGAGCGCGAAAAGCGCCGCGTTGACCGAAGGGATGGAGCGCACCATTTCCACGGTTTTTGGGCACAACTCGGCCGCCGAGGGGAGCACGTCGTCGTACCACTTCAAGTAAAACCGCTTCCAGCCGCGTTTGAAGAAGGTGTTGAAGGCGAGGTCGCTGTTGGTGTCCGATTTTTTGATGTGCCCTTCATCGTAGAGGCGCCTCGCCTCGTCGCGGATGACTTCCCAGTTTTCCTTGAGCTTATCGAGTTCGGGGAAGTCGCTGCGTTCCAGGATGGGCTTATTGGGCACCTTGGAGAAGAGGTAGACGAACCCGTTGTACGGGGCCATGAACGTGGAATGGTCGGAAAGCTGTCGGCGGAACTTGTGGCGGACCTTGCCCCGGAAATGCACGAAAGCCGCGGAACCCAGGTATCCCGCCAGCAAAACGTATCCGGGAGAAAGCGCGGTCAGTATGTTCATGGGGCATCCCTGATATGAAGTAGAGCCGACAGCCGGGCCACAACCAATTTCCGAGAGATCCGAGGGCCAGCGACAGCCGTATGCCGGATAGCGTATAGATGCGGGGCCGGGATGCAATCCCTTTCGTCCGGCTCACTCTAGGGGCGGCAGCTTGCTCAGTTTTCTTTGGAGCGACCGGCGGTGCAGCCCGAGCTTGCGGGCGGCGAGCGATATGTTGCCGTCGCAATCCGAAAGAATGCGCTGGATGTGCTCATACTCGACGCGCGCAAGCGAAGGGGTGTTTTCGGCCGTGGCGTTCGCCGCGGGCGCATCTCCCGAGGCTTCGAACGCGGCGAGGATCTGGTCGGCGTCGAGCGGTTTGCTGAGATAGTTGATCGCCCCGCGGCGCACCGCTTCCACCGCCGTCGCGATGCTGCCGTAGCCGGTGAGGACCACGATCTGCATCCGGGGGTTGAGCGCCAAAAGCTGCGGGACCAGATCCAGGCCGGTCATGCCCGGCATGCGCATGTCCACGATGGCTGCCTGCGGGGCGGATTGACGGACGAGGTGCAATGCTTCCTGGGCGTCGCCCGCGCCCCGGGCGCTCAGGCCGCGGGCGGCGAGCGCTTTGACGAGGCGCATGCGGAAGGCCGCGTCGTCGTCAACCACCAGCACGCTTTGTGGCAGGGCCTTCTTCCTGGGCGGCTGCGCGACTTTTTCACGATCCTCTACCATCGCCATTCCTTCCTCGGCTTTCAGGCAGCTCGAACGTACACCGCGTCCCTTCCCCCGGCCGCGATGCGATCGAAAACCGCGCGCCACACTGCTCGGCGACCATGTGCACCAGGAACAGCCCGAGCCCCATCCCCTTCCCCGGCTCCTTGGTCGTAAAGAAAGGCTCGCCCGCCCGCCGGAGCATTTCGGGAGACATCCCCGCGCCTTTGTCGCTCACCTCAAACCGCACTCGGCCGCCCGCCCGGCTCACTTCCAGCATCACCGGCTCTTGCCGGGGCGACGCGTCGAAGGCGTTGCGCAGAAGCACGAGCAGGCTTTGCTCCAGCGCCCGGGACGGCGCGACCGCGGTCTCGACGTCCGGGCCGCGGACGACGTTCAGCCGCTCGCGGTCAGGGCCGTCGAAGTTTTCGCGCAGGCGCTCGATCAGGTCGCTCAGCCGCACGACGCTGCGGAACGAGACGTCTTCGCCAACGTCTACGCGCATCCGGTTGAGGATGTGCCGGCAGCGGTCCACTTCCCGGCGGATGAGGCGCGCGTCGTCGAGCATCGAGTCGGCCGCGTCGCCCTGGTCGCAGGCGAGCTCCAATTCACGGGCCACCAGCGCGATCGTCCCGAGCGGCGTGTTCAGCTCGTGCGCCGCGCCCGCGGCCAGAGTCGTCAGGGCGGCGAGCTGTTCATTCTTTACCGCATGCTCGCGAACCCCCGCCAATTCCATCTCGCGCTGGCGCAGCGACCGGATCACGCGGCCGATGAACGCCGCGATGAGCACGGACACGAGCACGAGCGCCAGCCAACTTCCCGTGGCCGACACCCAGGGCGGAAGTGATTGGTGCGCCGCCAGCGGCAGATGCCACCGCAGCAGCGCCCCGTAGCAGGCGGCGACCATCGCCACCATCAGCCATGTCGATGCCGTCCCGAGCACCATCACCGACATCGCGACGTGAACGAGGTAAAGCGTCGCAAACGGATTCTCCGGCCCGCCGGTGAGATAGAGAAGCGAGGTGAGCAGGATAATGTCCAGCAGCAATACCGCTTCGACCAGCCAGGCCGGCGTCTTGGGCAGCCACACGCCCAAGTGGAGGAGGCCGTTGGAGAGCGCGGTGAGGAGAATGATTCCGAAGATGGGCGTGAGCGGCAGCCGCAGGTGCAGCACGCCGACGGCGACGGCCGTTGCGGTGATCTGACCGACGACGGCAAGCCAGCGCAGGCGCGTCAGCGCCGCGAGGACGATCTGCGGCTCCTGCATCGCCGGCAGAAAGGCGAGGAACCCGGGACGGCGGGGGAGGTCGGTCACGCCCGTATCTTACCGCGGCTCGGCGTAGATTTCCGGGTCATCCGCGTTCCCCGTCCGCTTCACCATCGCCCGCCCGTTGGGCCACAGGGGCGTAAAGAACATGAACGATGCCAACGCCGGAATCAGGCACGGCAGTAGCGAGTGCCCGGCCAGGCAGCCCAGCAAGCTGATGATCCCACCAGCTTCAAACGCTGACCAAACGATCAGCATGCCAGTTAGATAACTCCGAGGGGAAACAACCTCCCCCCGCCAATAAGGCCGGAAATACCGGCTCCGCAGCGCAAAAGCGGCGGGGGCCGCCAAGATCAAAAATCCGATCGACCCGAGGAACCACGCGTCCATCATCGTCATGTGCCGCGGGTTAGTGCTTTCCATGAGCGTCACCACCACGGTGACGAATAACAGAAAGGGCACCAGGAGCATCACGAGATACCACACCCACGCGCGTTTCAGGGCGGCGCGGGGGGTGAGTTCATTTCGGGAAATCTCTGCCGGTCCGGAAGGAATGCTCAGCGCCACGCGAACCTCCGTTCATGTTGTCCGGCCCCCACACATATTAGACGTGCAACAAGAAGTGTGCCGGGACGTGAGGTGGGGGTCAATTAAATTTTCGGCATGAACGTTCCAGGTTCAATGGTTCAAACGTTCAAGGGGTTTAAGGCGATCGGTACGTCGGCCGTGGCATGGGCGGCCCCGCCCATGGTCACGGTACTCCGTGACATTCGATCCGTACCCGGATCGAAGAAAGCCCGAGCGCAGCGACCTGTCCGGCGTGGATGCGAAGAGCATGTAGGGTGGGCGTACTCGCCCACCGATTGAGTGCAAGACGGTGGGCGAGTACGCCCACCCTTATGATTGTCCAGAGTACCGGCCAACGCGGCGGAATACCGCCGCCACGGGCGGGCCGCCCGTGCCACGAATCATCGAAAAAGTACTTGACGCGCCCGGATGAATACTGTTATACATCTGTAATCACTTTGAGGCGGCATGTTCATACGGGTCGAGAATCCTCGGGAATGCCCATCACGCGGCAGATCGGTGACCAAATTCGCAGCCACTGCGCCGCCGGCACGCTGCGGCCGGGCGATCGGCTGCCGAGCGTGCGCGAGCTGGCCAAGCAATTGACCGTCAATCAGAACACGGTCCTGCGCGTCTACGAGCGGCTCACTGCCGAGGGGTTGCTGGAGCGCCGACATGGCGACGGCACGTTCGTCTCCGACACCCTGCCGCGGGGGAGGCTCAAGGCGCAGCGCGAGCTGCTGCTCCAGGAAATCCAGCGGCTGGCCCGTCGTGCCGCGGATCTGGGCGTTGACGCGGAGGAAATGCGTAAGCTCCTCGACCAATCCTTTGACCGCGCCTTGCGCGAGCGCGTCACGGCGGCAACCAACGGAGATGACAACGATGAGTGACACACCCGTCATCGAAATGCGCGGCGTCTACAAAAGCTTCGGCCGCAAGCCGGTGCTCCAGGGCGTGAACCTGAGCGTGCCCGGCGGGCAGACGTTCGCGTTCCTCGGCCGTAACGGCGCGGGGAAAACTTCCTCAATCCGCATGCTGCTTGGATTGCTCAAGCCCGACCGCGGCACCGTCCGCGTGCTCGGGCTGGACACAGCGGCAGCTGCTCGCCAGGATAGTGAACGGCTATCGGTTCTGCGTCGACGGGGATACCGTTTGCGAGATCGACCACGGCGGACTCGTGACGTATCAACTCGTCACGCCCGCACCCTGGCCATACCAGCGGGGCGGGTATGCCGTTTTCCAAAAGGCTGGGGAATCCAATTCGACCCTGCTCGAAAGGATGTCTGATTCCAATGACTTCCGGTGCACGGCGGGCGGCGGGTTTTGCTACGTGAGCTCATGGAGCGGCACCCTCAGATGTCCCCGCGTGACGGTCTTCGATATCCGCGACCCCAAGCGCCCACGCCCGGTGGGGCACTTCGCCGTCCCCAACGACGGGCCATTGGTGGTCCGCCCCCTGCCCGACGGCCGGGCGCTCGTCGGCGGGCGGAAGCTGTACCTCACCGGGCCGCCGCCGATTCACAACTGAAAACGCGGGGATGTTCGGCAGGGCCGAACCTACACAATCCTTATCACAAAATCCTGCGGG
>JAQGHH010000622.1 GCA_028288945.1 Phycisphaerales bacterium | reverse complement strand
AGCGTTTCCCACGTTCCTACGCTTTCGATGGGCAGTCGCCGGTTGATGCGCTTGGCGAGGCCGGCCAGGGTGCGGCCGGGGGCGAGCTCGACGAATCGGGCCTGTTCGTCGCTGGCGATCAGCGTTTTCATCGTCCGCTCCCACTGCACGGGAGACACGATCTGCTCAACGAGGCGACGTTTGATCGACGCGCCGTCTTCGTGCGGCTGCGCCGTCACGTTCGAGTAAACCGGCGCTGAAGGCTCGGCGAAGCGTACCTTGTCCAACTCCGCGCCCATGCGGTCGGCCGCGGGTTGCATGAGCGGACTATGGAACGCCCCGGCGACTTTGAGGGCCGCGGCCTTCACCCCCCCCGCCTCCGCAAGTGCCAGCACCCGCTCGCACGCGGCTTTCGCTCCGCTGACGACGATCTGCCCCGGGGCATTGAGATTGGCCGGGACAAGCACATCGCCTTGCGCCGCCTGCTGACACAGCGCGTTCACCGCCGACTCGTCCGCGCCGAGGATGGCAACCATCCCGCTGGGCGACGCGACCGCCGCTTCCTGCATGTACTTCCCGCGGGCGGCGACCAGTTTCAAACCGTCTTCGAACGAAAAAACGCCGGCCAGATGCAGTGCCGTGTATTCACCAAGGCTAAGCCCCGCGAATGCGGTAATCGATTCGGGGTCGATAATGCCCGCATCCTCCGCCGCCCGGAAACTGGCGACGGCGGCAGTGAAGAGCGCCGGCTGGCTGATGTCGGTTTGATTGAGGCGATCTTCAGGCCCGCAGAAGCAGAGGGCGGAAATGTCGAAGCCCAAGAGCGCGTCCGCCCGCTCGAAGACCTTGCGGGCGACCGGGGAAGCTTCGAACAGGTCTTCGCCCATGCCAACGGCTTGAGCGCCTTGGCCGGGGCAGAGAATGAAAGTGCGATTTGCCATATTGAATCTGACGTCATCGAACCAACTGACGCGATCGATCCGGTCCCCTCTCCCTCGTACTCGGGGGGAGAGGGCTAGGGTGAGGGGCGGAACGTCGAACGGTGCCCACTCGCAAGATCGTGTATCCGTAGGGTCCGCTTCAGCGGACGTTCTCGTCGTCGTCACGGCACGACGTCCGCTGAAGCGGACCCTACGCGTGCCTGATGCTGGATCGACGCACTTTTACGTCCGGCCCCTCACCCCTGCCCTCTCCCCCGAGTACGAAGGAGAGGGAGGTGGCATTTCGTAAAAACGCGCGCTTGCGGCCCCCAGCACTCGGCCAACGCCGTCACATCCGCACGACTGCGTTCGCCCACGTCAATCCCGCGCCGAAGGCGACCATTACGATCACGTCGCCGGGGTCTATCTTTCCCGCGCGCTTTGCTTCGTCCAGGGCGATGGGGATCGACGCGGAAGACGTATTCCCGTACTTGTCGATGTTCACGAACGCCTTTTCCATCCCGAGCCCCAGCTTGTGCATCGCTGAGTCGATGATGCGCTGGTTCACCTGATGAGGGACGATGAGCTTCACGTCCTCGGGCTTCAATTCGCATTTGCGGAGGGCGTCTTCGATCAATTCTTCAAACCGCTGCACGGCGAACTTGTAGACCTCGCGGCCGCGGATTTTCATGTACTGGTCGCGCTCGGCGAGCAGCGCTTCGCCGATCGGGTGGCGGCTGCCGGGCTTGCAGCAGAGCATTTCCCATCCGTGGCCGTCGGCGTGCCGGCTGCTGTAGATGAGGCCACGGGTGGCGTCGGGGCTGCGCTGGAGGACCAGCGCGCCGGCGCCGTCCCCGAAAAGGATGCAACTGGCGCGGTCGGTGTAATCGGTCAGGCGGCTGAGGGTTTCGGCGCCGATCACCAGCACGTTGCGGTACATGCCCGACTTGATGAAGCTCGCCGCCGTCTGGAGCGTGTAGAGGAAGCCGCTGCACGCCGCGGAGATGTCGAAGGCGGGCGTGGCGTTCAGCCCAAGGGCCGCGGCGACAAAGCACGCGGTCGAGGGGAAAACCATCTCGCCCGAGATCGTGCCGCAGACGATCAGGTCAATGTCCTTGGGTTCCAGCCCCGCGGCGTCGAGCGCCTTGCGCGCCGCAGCCGTCGCGAGCGTGGCGGTTGATTCGCCCTCGCCCGCGATCCGCCGCTCGCGGATGCCGGTGCGCTGGACGATCCATTCGTCGTTGGTGTCCACCATTTTCGACAGGTCGTCGTTGGTAAGACGCTTCTCCGGCAGATGACTGCCGGTCCCGGCGATGATGGCTCCGAATGATGACATAGTTGCCAGTTACCAGTTGTCAGTGAAGGCGGGGACAGGAGCTGTCCGTCGCCAGTTGTCACTTGCCGGCCTGCTTCCTTCACTGGCAACTGACAATTGGTAACTGGCAACTTGCTTGTTCCTACTCTTCTCCGCCCGGGATGCTCGTCGCGATCTGCTCGACGATTTTTTGATTGACTCCGCTGTGGACCAGTTGCTTGCCCACCCGGACGGCGTTCATGATCGCCTTGCTGTCCGAGCGGCCATGGCAGATCAGGCAGTAACCGCCCACGCCCAGCAGCGGCGCGCCGCCGTACTCCTGCCAGTCGTGGCGCTGGTGAATCTTCTTCATCACGGGCTTGAACTGCTCGATGAGCTGCGGGGCGTATTCCTCCAACTCGGCCATGATCGTCTGAAACAGCCCTTCGGAAAGCCCTTCGGTGAATTTGAGGATCGTGTTGCCGACAAACCCGTCGCACACCACCACGTCCACCACGCCCTTAAACAGGTCCCGCCCTTCCACGTTCCCGACGAAATTAATCTGTGGCTCATCCCGCATCAGCTTGCGGGCTTCCTTCACCATCGTCGTGCCCTTGGCGTCTTCTTCGCCGATGGACAGCAACCCCACCCGGGGGCTGGAAATCCCACACACGGCGCTGGCGTACGCCCCGGCCATGATGCCGTACTGCTGCAGGTGCCTGGGCTGCGGGGAGATATTCGCCCCCACGTCGCAGATCACCACCGGCCCGTAGAACGTCGGCAGGATGACCGCGATCCCCGGCCGGCTCACGCCCGGAAGCGTGCGCATCTTAAGCTGGGCCGCGGCGACGCACGCGCCGGTGTTCCCGGCCGATATCACCACGTCCGCCTCGCCCTTCTTGGCGAGGTTGCACATGACATTAATGGAACTGTCGGGCTTGTTGCGGATCGCCTCGACCGGCGAATCGTCCATCTCCACGATCTGCGTGGTGTGGACGACGTGATAGCGGCTCTTTTGCTCGGTCGTGAGGTTGCTGGAAGTGAGGCCGTCGCGGATGATTTTTTCGTCGCCGATGAGGAAAATGGCGTCTTTGCCATCAAGCAGGGGCGCGGCTTCCCAACAGCCCTTGAGAACGGCTGCCGGCGCCTTATCCCCTCCCATCACGTCCACCGCAGCGCGCACTGCTTACCTCCCGATGCCCCGCCGATTCTTAGGCCTGATCGGTATCCATCTGGAGCGCCAACTTCGGGTTGACGTACCCGCAGTTGTCGCAGGCGCAGTGGGGCAGCTTGGAGCTGCCGCACTGGGGGCAGCGCACGTAATGAATCGGCTTAAGCGCGTGGTGCGAGCGGCGTTTGCGCTTGCGGGACTTGCTGTGTTTCTGGACCGGAAGCATGGCTCAAAACTCCTTTGCGGGCGACACCGGGCCGGCGACCCTAAGCCGCCCCGCCCGACCGCAGCGCAAACCAACAGAACGCCAACGGCGGGCGAAGGCCCGCCGTGGGAAAGAGGGGTACGTTAGAGATCGACGGAAGTTCTGTCAAGCAAAGGCACGC
>JAQGHH010000608.1 GCA_028288945.1 Phycisphaerales bacterium | reverse complement strand
ACAAGGGCGTGGTCGTGCTCGGGATGAACACGGATCGCAAGGAGGAGGACGCGAAGTTCGTCGTGAAGACGCTCGGCCTTGAGTACCCGCAGGTCAAGGCCGAAGGCCTGAGCAAACTCCTTGACATCCACAGCTTCCCCACCCTCATCATTATCGACCAGGAAGGCGTTGTCCGGCACATCCACACCGGCTACTCCCCGGACCTGCACGATCGGGTCGCCAAGCACATTGACAAGCTGCTCCAGCAGAAGCCTGCGGAAGCGCCTCGGCCGTGATCCGCTCATCGCGACCATGCCGATCCGAATAGTCTTTCGGCCTTCGGCTCTGAGGCTCAGGCTCGAAGAGGGATTCGGGATTCAAATTTCCGCTCGACTTGCCTACCATCGGCCATGAACGTCCGTCCCGCTACGGTTGACGATGTGCCTGCGGTACTCCCGATGGTGGCGAAAATCTGCGCGTTTCATCAGGCACTCGACCCGGCGAAATACAGCTTCCTTCCCAATCCGGAGGAGCGCTATCGCGGCTGGCTCGCCAGCCGGGCCGGTGATCCGCGCAGCGTGTTTCTGGTCGCCGACGCAGCGCCCACGGGCGCACCGCCGCGATTGGCCGGATTTCTGGTCGGCACGGTCGAATCCGAAATCCCCATCTACCGCTTGCGCGAATTCGGCTTCATCCATGACCTCTGGGTCGAGGAGGCGTACCGCAACGAAGGCTGGGCCAGGCAACTGGTGACGCTGGCGGTCGAGCGCTTTCGCGAGATCGGCGTCAGGCAGATCCGCCTGGACGTCCTGGCCGCCAACGACCCCGCGAGAGGGTTGTTCGCGGCATGCGGATTTCGGGCCAGCACGATCGAGATGCTCACGGAACTGTGAAGTACAATCCCGACATGATCCTCTGTCTCGGAACCACCCCCACCGTTCAGCGGTCGATGACGTTCGAGCGTTTCGAAGTCGATGCCGTCAACCGGTCCGCCCAGGTGCAGGAATACGCGTCGGGAAAATCGCCGAACGTCGCGCGCGTCCTTAAGGCGCTCGGGGCCGACCCGCTGGCCGTCGGATTTGCTGGCGGCGACCGCGGCCGGTTCCTGCTCGACGACCTCAAACAAGCCGGCATTCAATCCGACTTCGTAACCGTTGCCGCCGCGACCCGGCTGTGCACGACCATCATCGACAATGCCACCGGAACCGCGACGGAACTCGTGGAAGAGTCTCTTCCGATCGAACCCGCCGCGTGGGACGAACTCGATCGCAGGCTGCGGGCATTGCTCCCGAAGTCACGGACGTGGATTTTTTCCGGCTCCCTGCCGCCCGGCGCCCCGCAAGACTTCTACGCCCGCTGGCTCCCTCTCGCGCGAGACTGCGGCGCGCGCCTCATCCTCGACGCCCGCGGCGAGCCGCTACGGGTCGCCATGCGCTACCCGGGCTTCATCGCAAAACTCAACCGCGACGAGCTGGCCGCGACACTCGACCGGCCGCTGGATACGCCCGACGCGCTGCGCGAGGCGACGCGCGAAATCACGCCCGAGGGCGGGGCCGCGATCGTGACCATGGGCGCGCAAGGCGCGCTCGCCTCCGACGGCAAACACGTCTGGCGCCTGACGCCCCCAAAGGTAAAGGCCGTCAGCGCCGTCGGCTCGGGCGACGCCTTCGCCGCCGGCCTCGCAGTGGGCCTGCTCCGCGGCCAGCCGCTTCCCGAATCGCTCGCCCTCGCGTCGGCCTGCGGCGCGGCGAATGCGATGACCGCACTCGCCGGGCATCTCGATCCGCAAAATGTCGAACGCCTGGTTTCAGACGCGGTGGTAAGGGCAATCTGACCACCTGATCTTGTGAGCGGTTGCCTTTGTTCGGCGTTCAGCGTTCATCGTTGGGCGTTTCCGCTCGCCGCCCTTCGCCTCTATGATCCTGACGCCATGCAACCCATTGACCGAGCGGTCGAAATCCTCCGCAACGGCGGGCTCGTCGCATTCCCGACGGAGACCGTCTACGGATTGGGCGCGGACGCTACTAGCCTCACGGCCGTCCGCCGGATTTTTGTGGCCAAGGGCCGGCCGAGCACCAACCCGCTCATCGTTCACGTTGCGGATGAAGAAACCGCCCGGCGGTTCGCCGCGGATTGGCCGCGGCAGGCTTCGGTTCTGGCGCGGACTTTCTGGCCGGGACCGTTGACCCTTGTGGTTCGCAAGGCCGCCGGCATCGCAACTGAAGTAAGCGCCGGGCGCGCCACCATCGGTCTCCGCGCGCCAGATCATCCGGTGGCGCTGGAAATGCTGCGGGCATTCGGCGGCGCGGTCGCCGCCCCCAGCGCCAACCGCTCCACCCGTGTCAGCCCCACCACCGCACAGCACGTGCGCGACGAACTCGGCCCCGCCGTGGATTTAATCCTCGACGGCGGACCCTGCCGGGTCGGCATCGAATCCACCGTGCTCGACCTCAGCGGCAACGCCCCGACCATCCTCCGCCCGGGCGCGGTCACGCGTCACGAAATCGAATCGGTGATCGGGCGTGTCGAGTTATTTCAAGGCTCGACTGACGCCACAAACCCGGCGTCCAGCCCCGGCCAGCACGCCATCCACTATGCCCCGCGTGCCCCGGCCTACCGTTTTTCGCGCGACGAATTGGATCCACTTCTCCGCTGGCTCGCCAGCGCCGGAGGCGCGCCAATTAGCGCAGTGCTTGTTGGAGAAATCCCGGATTCTCTCACGCAAATTCCTTTCGCTCTGTTGATTGAAGCCCCGAAAGTACCTGAGGAGTTTGCGCGCCAGTTATACGCCGCGTTGCGACGACTCGACTCGCCCGACGTACACGCGATTCTAGTAGAGATGCCCCCGGATAAGCCCGAATGGGCCGCCGTGCGCGACCGGATTACGCGTGCGACTCAGCCCTTGCCGGCATAGCGCCAGTTGGTGCACGGCGCCAAGCCTGCCTGCTCTTCGCAACTAAGCCGACCGCCTTTAAATCCTTCCAGGAAAATCAGTGATGAACCCGTCCACGCCCAGGCTCTTGAACTGCTCGTATTCCCGTCGGGGGTCGCCCTCGTAGTCGGCGGCGAGGAATTGGGGTTCATTCCGGAAGGTCCACGCGTGGACGAGCAAGCCCGCGGCGTGGGCGTCGACGATCAGCGAAGTCGGCCGCGCCAGACGTGCAGCGCCGCCCGATGCGCCGCCCGCCTCCCCGGCCGCGGGGACAATAAGACGTTTCCAGGGTGCAATGCCGACGGCGTACGTCGCGATTTCCGCCAGGCCGGCGGGCGAGAGCATGTCGCCGAAAGTGCGCGGATCGTCAGTGGCTTCAAAGTCCGCGGGGCGCATCGACGGCTTGTCGATCAACTGCATAAGCGGAAGGTCGATCCGTTCGCGCAGTCGGCGGAGGATGCCGGGCTCGAAGGATTCGGCCCAGACTGGAAACTCGTGCCCGGCGCGATCGATGTTCTTTAGAACTCGTGGAAGAAGGTCTTCGACCGCAAGTCCGATCGACGCACAATACGTTGCGTGCTTGATCTCCAGCATGACGCCGACGGGCTTGCCCCGGCGGGCACTGTCCGCCGCGAGGGACAGCAGGTCTTCCAGTGTGGGAATAGCGTATCGGCCGTCGTGGGAACGGTCGCGGAATTCCAAGCGCTGGCGGGCGCGGAGCGCTCGAACTTCCTCAAGCGTGAAATCCTCGGCGAACCAGCCTTCGGTCCGCAGCCCGTCAATGGTTTTCGTGGTCCGCCGGCCGGAAAATTCCGGGCGCGTCGCCACGTCCGTCGTCAGCGAAAGCTCACTCTCGTGCCGGCAGAGCAGGACGCCGTCGCGCGTGGGGACGAGGTCGGCCTCGATCATGTCCGCGCCCAGATCGACGGCGAGTTGGTAAGAGGCCAGCGTGTGCTCCGGCAGATAGCCGCACACGCCGCGGTGGCCGATGATGAGGGGAGCGCCGCTCATTCCTGATCCGTCCTGCGGACCTCGCCCGTTCTCAGGGGCGGCGCGACGTAGGCGACGGCTGAGGACTCCATCGCGGGCACGGTCGCCCGGCCGACTCCGGCCTGGATCAGCCGGCCGGCGAAGGCTTCAGCCTGGGGGACTTCGCCGTGGACGACGTAGGCTTCCGTCTGCGGGACGAGCGTGGGTTTGAGGAACCGCAGAAGTTCGTCGCCGTCGGCGTGGGCGCTGAGGCCGTGGATCGTGCGCACCTGGCAACGCAAGTCGTACCACCGGTCATAGATGCGGACGCGCTTTTCGCCGTCCTGAATGCGCCGGCCGAGCGTTTGCGGCGGAATGAAGCCGCAGAAAAGTACCATGTCGTTCGGGTTCTCCACGCTCCGCTCCAGGTGATGCAGCACCCGTCCGAACTCGCACGTCGGGCTCGACGCGATGATCACGCAAGGCCCGGGCGTGTGGTTGATCTGGCGGCTGTCCTGAGTGGTGACCGCGCAGGTCATCCGTGAAACGCCGAAGAGATCGTGGTTGCCGATGAGGGCGCGGGTTTCGTCGTCGTAATTATCGGCAAACTCCGCGTATGCGGCGGTGGCCTCGCAGCCCATCGGACTGTCGACGAACACGCCGATCTGCGGGATCTGCTTTTCGACGATGAACTTTTGCAGGTACCACAGCATCGTTTGCGTCCTACCGACCGCGAACGACGGGACGATCAATCGGCCCTTGCGGGCGATGACGTATTTCACCGCGTCGAGAAATTGAGGGCCGACCTGATCGATCGGGCCGTGCGAAACGTTGCCGTAGGTGCTTTCGGTGATGACCTGGTCCACAGGGCCGGGGAGCGGGAATGGGTCGCGGAGGATCGGAGTGTTGTATCGACCGATATCGCCGGTGAAGAGCAGGCTGTGCGGGCGGCCTTGTTCGGTCCATTCGACGATCACGTACGCCGACCCGAGGATGTGGCCCGCGTCGTAGAACGTGAACGACACGCCTTTGCCCAGGTCCGTCTTCTTCTGGTATTCGATGAAGCGGAGTTGTTTGAGGACGTTCGGAATATCCGCCGGGCCGTAGAGCGGACGGTCGGCGGGGTTCTGCGGGGCGCGGGTTCGGTGGTTCATGTACTCGACGTCTTCCTGCTGAATCCGCGCCGAATCTTCGAGCACGATGCGCGCCACCTCGGCGGTGGCCGGCGTGCAATACACCGGCCCGGAAAAACCGGCCCGCGTCGCCACCGGCAATTTTCCGCAATGATCGAGGTGGCCGTGGGTGAGGATGACGGCGTCCGCCGACCGCACGTCGGCGGGCAGATACTGGTTGATCCGCCGTGCCTCGTCGCGCGCGCCCTGGTACATCCCCATGTCCAGGAAGAGCCGCAGGCCGTTGATTTCGAGGAGATGGCTCGAACCGGTGACGGTGCGGTCCGCGCCGCAGAATTGGATTCGCATGGTGGAAGCGTAGTTCGCCAATCAGTGATCGGCAACAGACTGGGAACGCGGAGACACGGGAAGAGGAATGAACGCAGAGGCGCGGAGGCGCAGAGGGAGAAAATGCAGAGAGGAATTTTGGTAAGGGCAACAGGAGGAGAACGTACCTGTGCCACGGCGCAAAACGCATTTCCTTCTCTCCCCTCCTACCTCTGCGTCTCCGCGCCTCTGCGTTCACATCGTCTTAGAAGAAAGGACAGCGAACGCAGCCGGCAGGATTCGAACCTGCGACCGGCGGATTAGAAATCCGCTGCTCTATCCATCTGAGCTACGGCTGCACGTGTGACATTTGTCATTCGCGCAGCGCCGCTTGTCAACACAGGTCTTCGGGATTCGATCTTACCGGACGCGTTCGCTGCTGCTTATGCCGGGGGTTTGTGCCGCCGATGAGGGAAAGGCTGACGAGATACACCGTGGCACGCGGCGTCGTCGGCGGTAGAATGACGGCATGAGTCAAGTCCCCAGCCGTCCGGAGGGTTCTCCGTTGTCGATGCACTTCCAACAATGGCTGCAGCAGGGCGAGGCGCTCTACCAGAACGCACTCAAGGAATTCCATGCCATCGAAGCCCAGCTCGACGACCTGGAAACCAGGCTCGTCGCCAAGCAGGCGGAGGTTAACCAGATCGCCCAGGTGATTGGTAAGCCGCCGGCCGAGGGGAACCGCCGCCTGTCGGCGCAGCTCGTCACGGGGCAGATCATTGATGACCACGAGCGCCAGCCGCAACCCGTCACCAATAACGCCAACATTGCCCGCGCGCTGACCGGGAAGTTCGGTCGGTAGCGTCGGGAAGTAGAATGAGCCGCCAAAATGCAAAGACGCCAGGGATTAATTTCCCTGGCGTCTATTGCTGAACGGGTTGCTGCTGAAGCGCCTTGCGCACTTCCGAGAGAAGTTGATCGACCTTGAACGGCTTGAAAAGCACCGCCTGCAAGCACTCCTGGCTGGCGCGGACGATGGAGTGATTCGGGTCGTAGCCGAAGCCGGTCATGAGGATCACGGGGACGGTCGCCGACTTTTTCCGGGCGGCCGCGAAGACGTCGTAGCCGCTCTTGTCGGGCATCTTGATGTCGCTGACGAGCAGGTTGAACTCGTGGTCGTCGAGCAACGCGATGGCCTCCGCGCCGTTGGTGGCGGTGGTCACCTTCGCGCCGTACTTGCGGAGGATGTCGCTGATCGTCGTGCGGATGTTGGGCTCGTCATCGGCGACGAGGATGTGCGACCCGCCGAGCACCGGGTCCTGGGCCCCTTTCACTTCCCCCGCCCCGAGCACGGAATTGGGCCCCTCCGCTGCCTGCTTGAGCGCTTTGCGGATGGAGCCCACATTATCCAGAATTTGCTGGAGCTTCTTGCGGAGGTCTTCATGGCCGATGTAGTCGTCGATCAGCGCGTTGGCGTCGGAGGCGATGTCATTTAACGGGCCGGCGGCCTCGGTGCAGACCGTGTCGGCGACCGTGTGCGACGTCCGGACGCGCTCGACCACCATCAGGTCGAGGATGTTCAGAGCGATCGCGACGTAACGGCCGAAGATCTCGGCGAACTGCCGGTCGTCCTCGTTGAACGCCGCACGCTGACGGCTCTCGATGTTGAACACGCCGATCACCCGGTCGTGTAACGACAGCGGCACCGTGAGGCTGCTTTTGGCCTGATCGAGCCCCATGACGTATCGCGGGTCGCGCTCGACGTCCGGACAGATGTAAGACCGCCCCGTCGCCGCCACGTACCCGCTGATCCCGTTCCCCTCGTTCTCCGCGAACAAGTCGAGGTTCAGCGCGTCCGGCGGAAAGCCGGCGCTGATCACCATTTCCAGCTTGTTGCTGCGGCGATCGAGCAACCGGATCGCGAAGTGGTCGAAGTGCATCAGCTCTTTCGTGTAGCTGATGATCTTCTCCTCCAATAGCTTAAGACGCTGGCCGACGTTGAGCTTGCTCAGGCTCTCCGACTCGAGCCTCACGAGTTCGCGCCCGGCGCGGTCGATCGCATCGATCTTCTGCTGGAGCCGGCGGGTGCCGGTCGCATCCCACACCACCGCCACCACCTGTACCACCTGCCCGGCGGGGTTGATCACGGGAGACGCGATCATCTCCATGAACTGCTGGTCATCGATATTTAAGACGTAACGTTTGGCTCGGCTGAAGGTGGGGGTGGCGGGCGTGTCGGGGTGCGGCGGGGATACTTGTTTGATGAACAGCTCGAACGATCCCTGGCATGTTCGGCGGATTTTCTCGTGAACCCGCGCGGGCCAGGCCTGCATCTTTTTGTTCATCCAGTTGCAGCGGCCTTCGGAATCGACGACGCACACCCCTTCGCCGATGGTGTTGAGGACGAGGCTCGCCTGCTGGGACACCAGGGCCCGCTCGAGGGGAAGGAAGTCTGCCGAGTCGGAGAAGATCGCGCTGAAGTGGTCGCGGCGGAGGGCTTCGATCGCCTCGTCAATGGTGGGAATCTCCACCACGTCGCAGGTGGCGCGCAAGGCGTCGATCGCTGCGGCATTCGCCTTGGATTGGCTGGCGAGGACGAGAACTTTGTTACGCTGACCGTCCAAGCAGTGTGGCCTAAACCGACAAGCCCCAACTCTATTTTAGTTGTGCCTGCTGCCGCGCGTCAACCTCGTTGACGCTGCAATGCCGGCATTTGGGGTAGTCGCCCTTGAATTTGGGTAGTTCAATTCGGATGTCACTGTCAGGTAATACGCCGCCAAAATACGGGAGTGCGCCGGTTATTGGACGCTTATCCGGAATATGCCGCGCTCTGCGCCAAGGCAGCGACGTACCCAAGAACGCCAGGCAATTCCTTCCAGTGCCCTCATCAACTAAGGGCCATGCAAAAGTGCTTCGACCCCCTGTCGGGCGAGGGTTGCGTACGCTTCGCGGGCGGCGGCCTCGGGGGCGGATGCATCGGATTGGGCCGTCGCGCGCAGCACGGGCGGCTTGCCGCCGCGGCCTGCGACGGCGGCACGCAGCGTGATCCGGCCGGACGCGATCGTCGCCAGGGCCGCGATCGGGGAGAGGCAGTCGCCGTTGAGGGCGGCGACGAGCGCACGCTCGGCCGTCGCGCACACGGCTGTAGCGCGGTCATCAAGGACCTCAAGCAACCCTCGCGTACGTTGATCATCCCGACGGCACTGCAACGCCAGCGCCCCCTGCGCGGGCGCGGGGATCAGCACCTCCGCTTCGATCGGCAGCATCGTCCCCGGATCGAACAATCCCGCCCTCCGGATGCCGGCCATCGCCATGACGACCGCATCAAACCGGCCTTCGCGCTGCTTTCGAAGACGGGTGTCGATGTTGCCGCGGACCGGCTCGATGTGCAGATCGGGCCGATGCGCCAAGAGCTGGCTTTGCCGGCGGAGGCTGCCCGTTCCGACCCGCGCGCCTTGCGGCAGATCCGCAATGAGCAGGGGTCGCCCGGCCACAAGGACGTCGCGCGGGTCTTCGCGCGTCGGGACTGCCGCGACGATCAGCCCCGACTGATCGACGAGCGGCATCGTGGTCGGCATGTCCTTATAACTATGGACGGCAAAATCGATCTGCCCGTCGATCAGGGCCAGTTCCAGTTCCTTGGTGAACAGCCCCTTGCCGCCGAATTCATGGAGCGGGCGCTCGGCGATCTGGTCGCCGGAAGTCTTGAACGTGACGAGCTCGACCCGCAAACCGGGATGGGCACGCTCTAACGCCGCGGCGACGAGGGCGCTCTGGGTCCGCGCGAGCAAGCTGCCGCGTGTGCCGAGTCGGAGGATGGTTTGATTGTTAATTGGCATTCATCCTCAGCCCTGGCATGTGGCACAGCCGCCCCGGCAGTGTCTTTTGTCTCCGCCTGCGTCAGAAACACAGCCGAGGGCGGCTGTGCCACACTTTACAACTGTGCCGATCCTGGCATGTATCGAGCATGTTACGGGTTTCTGACGCCGGCTGAAACCCCGGCTATCCTTCCCGAATCGGTGCGCAATCGGCCGAGTGGAGACTCTTCATGAAGGATCGTGTTTTTGTCACCGGCGGCAGCGGCTTTGTGGGGTCGGCGGTGATCGCGGAACTTCTTTCCCGCGACCGTTGCGTCAACGCCCTCACACACCGCGGGAAATTAAAGGCGGATGGCAGCCGGGCCCGTGTCATCGCCGGTGACCTCTTCAACACAGCCGCTCTCGACGAAGGGATGCGCGATTGTCAGACCGTTATCCATCTCGTCGGAATCATCCGGGAAAGGCCAAGTGAAGGGATCACTTTCGAGCGCACCCACTACGAAGGCGCGAAAAACGTAATCGAGGCGGCAAAGCGCAACGGCGTTCGGCGGTTCATCCTCATGTCCGCCCTCGGCACGCGGCCGGGCGCAGTCAGCCGATATCACCGGACCAAATACCAGGCCGAGCAACACCTGATGCGGAGCGGATTGGATTGGACGATCTTCCGCCCGTCGCTCATCCATGGCCCCGGCGGCGAATTCATGCAGATGGAGGCCGGCTGGGCGCGCGGCCGCAAACCGCCGTTTTTGTTCATGCCGTATTTCGGCGGCGGGCTACTCGGCCGCGCCGGCGCGGGGCAGGTTCAGCCTGTCCATGTAACCGACGTCGCCCGCGCGTTTGTCGATGCGATGGACAATTCCAAAGCCGTAGGCGAAATTTACCCCATCGCCGGCAGCCAGCGGCTCACCTGGCCGCAGATGCACCGGATCGCCGCCCGGGCGATCGCCGGCAAATCCAGGCCGGTGCTCGCGATTCCCGCGTGGTATGCCAAGGCGCTGACGTACGTTGTCCCGCCGGGGCTGCTGCCGTTTAATCGTGATCAGGTCATCATGGGGCGGGAAGACAGTATCGCGGACGGGTCCAAATTCATCGCCGACTTCGGCTGGGAACCGGCCGGCTTTGAGCAGACGATCGTGCAATATGCTCAGCAGATTGAATAGCGCACGCTATTGCATCGCTGAATCGATAAGGAGGTAGAGAACATGAACGGGCGAAAGCGCTTTTCCCCCATCATTCGCCTGGGTCTGGTGGTCTGGGGAATCGGGTTCACGGCCGGTGCACCGGTCTCTGGATATTTCCTGGTTCGCATGTTGCTTCATGCGCGGGCCAACACGAATTGGTCGGCCGTGCCCGGCACGGTTACATCCGCAGCCGTGGTGCGTTCCTATTCACCGCTTAATCCCAAATACCATACGGAAGTTGCCTACGACTACACGGTGGCGGGCGTCGATTACAAGGGCGGCCGCATTCGTACCAACGACGGAGACTGGGACAGCTTCGACTCCGCCCGCCGTGCGCTTGGCCAACTGGCAACGGGGGCGCAGGTGATGGTCCACTATGATCCGGCGGACCCCTCGCAATCGTTGCTCGAGCCCGGCGCAGGGTATCAGGAGATCGCCGTGCTCATCGCGCCGGTCATGATGCTCGCGGCTGGCGTGTTACTGTGGTGGCTGCTGCTTCGCGACATCTTCGGGCGCAAGACCCCGCCCCCGCTTCCGGCGCCAGTCCGGGGCGGGAACTTTGGGATTCGGAACTAGATTTGCCAGTCCCCTCAGACCGTCCGATCGAATGCGCCAACCGCGCCTAGGATTGAACTGAGGTGACCACTTGAACGACCCAGATATTGCCCGTTCCGTCCCTTTTCCGCCGGGCTACATTACGACCCCTGCTCAAAGTGCTCCAACTGTGGGGTGCCCCAGCTGCGGAGCCCGCCTGGCGGATGGCACGTTGGTTTGCACCCAGTGCGGCACACTCGTCAACGCGGAACAACTCAACGCCCTGGCCAACGAAGCGATGCGGGCCGAGCAGGAAAACCCCTACGCCGCGGCGCAGCTCTGGCGGCGTACGCTGGATTTCCTGCCCCGGGATTCCGAACCGTACGCGGCGATTCATCAGCGGATCGGCCAGTTGTCGGCGGGCATGCCCGCCGACGCGATCCCTCCCGTCGCGCCCCCCATCCAACACCGGCGCGAGCGGGCGAACGACCCCTGGCCACTGGCGGTCGCCAAGACGGTCGGGTCCATGCTTCTAAGCGTGCTGATCTACGCCAATTTATTGCCGGGCGGATGGCGATTCGCGGCAGGGTTCGTCGCGTTGATGCTCGTCCACGAGATGGGGCACGTCGTGGCGATGTGGTATTACGGCCTCAGCGCCAGCCCGCCGATCTTCATTCCATTCCTGGGCGCGCTGATCAATCTCCGCCAGGATCCGCCCAACGCGAAAGTCGAGGCGATCGTCGGTATCGGCGGGCCGCTGGCGGGCACGGTCGGGGCGCTGATCTGCTACGCCCTCTACCATTACGTGCCGGCACTGCACACGGAATTGATGCTGGACCTGGCGTATTTCGGATTCATACTCAACTTGTTCAATCTGCTCCCCGTGCCGCCCCTGGACGGCGGCCGCATCACGGCGGCGGTGAGCCCGTGGATCTGGATGTTCGGACTGGCGGCCCTGGTGCTCGTGTTCCTCGGCCAGCTGTTCCTGCAGCACACGTTCAATTTCGTGATGCTGTTGATTCTGTTCTTTGCGCTCCCACGCATTCGGGCCACGCTCCGCGCGCACGGCCGCGACAATCCGTACTATCGAATCAGCCGGGCGTCATCATGGACGATCGCCGGATTGTACGTGACGCTGGCCGCGGTGCTCATCCTCGCGACCCTGGGGACCCAATATCTAATCCATTACAGGTTCGGACATGATGTCGGATTCTAAAGCGACTTCCCATAAGGCGATCACGGGCTAGCTGTGATTTAAGAACCTCCGTCTTGACATGGGCGTCTCGCCCCTGCTTGTTGCGCACGGAGTCGAGAAGTCCTGAGAACAAGTCTTTTCACATGATTGTGTCACTCGCACGGGCGGGACGCCCGTGTCACAAAATGGTTCTGAAACCACTTCTAACGCGTGACTACGCCGAGGGCCTCGATCGCCGTGCGCACGTCCGCCATCCGGCTGGTTCCGGCCTCGCGCTCGATGGCCAGCGGGCCGGCGTAGCCCGCCTGTTTGAGGGCTTCCATAAACCGCTTTGGCCCGACGCGGCCGGTGCCGAAGGGGACTTCCTCGCCCCATGCGATGCCGGGGTTGTTTGAGGGCGTCGCGTCCTTCACGTGCACGTGGCGGATGTGGCGGCCGAGGACCTTGATCGCTTCGATTGGGTCGCCGGCGCCGTAGAGGATCATGTTGGCGGGGTCGAAGTTGATGTGGACGTTGGGGGAGGCGAGATCGCCCAGGAAGTGCAGCAACTCTGCGGCGGGCTCCTGGCCGGTTTCCATGAGCAGATCGACGCCGTGCTGCGCCATCATGCCCGCCAGCTCGCGAATCCGGCCGACGATTTGCGGATACCGCGGATCGCCCGGCGGCGGCACGAAACCGACGTGCGACGTGATCGTCTTGATACCCAGTTCCTTCGCCAGCTTCGCCCCCTCCGCCGTCAATCGTTTCCGTAGCGGCCATTCCTCATCGGGCACAAACCCGCCGGTCTGGCGGATGCGCTCGATCGTGGAGTAATCCTCCCCGGCAAACCCCATCATCCCGCCGGTCAGGGCGATGCCGGAACGACGAAGATGCCCGAGCTCCTCCTGCTTGCGTTTGTCATCGAGTTGAACCAACTCGCCCAATGCAAGCTGCATGTGGCCGAGGCCCAGCTCTATTACCCTGGCGACAAGTTCTTCCATGCGTTTTGGCTGGAGCGACCAACTGCAAACGGCGATGTCGTGGCCTTGAAGGTTCATGGGTGAGGTTCGCCTGTGTCAGGATTAAGTGGATTGCGGGACCGGCGGGAGAAGTTCCGCGACCGGCACCTGCGCGACTGCGACGCCGCCGATCATTAGGGGAACCGCCTGGCCGGCCACGAAGTCCTCGCGGCGACGGTATGCCGGAGCGGAATCGGGCCCCGAGGGGTCGGTGTAAACCTCAACCCTGCGGTCGATCAGGTTGATGATCCAAAAAACGCCGATCGACGCCCGCGCATAAAGGAGGCCTTTGACCGTCCGGTCGTCAGCGAGAGGCGTGTTGGCGACTTCGACAACGATTGCCAGCTCTTGCGGACCGGGATGCCGTGCGACGTGATCCACGGGCCTGCCTCGGACGATAACGAGGTCGGGTTCCGGCTCGCTGTCCGCGGTGGTGATCGCACACTGGACGCGCACGCGCCATCCGGCGGGCAATCGCGAGCGTAACACGTCGTCGGCAATTTCCATGGCCGCGTCGTGGATTGGGTCGCGTGACATTTTGTGAACGATCAGGCCGTCCAGCAGTTCATAGCGCTCGTCGGCCGCGAAGTAGCCTTCTTGAATGAGTCGGTGATATTCGTCAACGCTAAACCGCCGAACGGCCACGCCCGACGGCACCACGACGCAGGGAGGCGCTGCAACGGCCGGCGCTTGAGCAGCAGGCGCCTTCGCTACGGCAGGCGGAACTGGAACGGCAACTGTGGCCATTTAACCAATCTTACCGCCAGCACAATGAATGCTCCATTGCACGGGCTGGCAAACTCCAGAAGCGCGGGCCGAAGGATCCGGTGCCTCGCTGTCGCTCGTACCCGGCGTGACACGATCCCGTCCCATGTCTCCGCGTCCGCGTCATGGCGTCCGCTTCCATCTTCCGCGCCCTCACGCATGCGTCCCGTCATCCCGCCACCGCACGTACCCTTCGATCGCCTCATACTCCGCCAAACCCAGCTTGTCGTACAGCTCGGCGGTGTTGCGGTTGCGGTCTTCGGCACGTTGCCAGAATTCCCGCGGGTCGTTGGGGCCGGGGAAGAGGGCTTTGTCCTTCTGGCTCTCGTGCTTGAAGATGGCGATGCGCTTGCGCAAAACCTCGTCGGGGCTCAGCGGCACGGCCATTTCAATTTCGTGCACGCCCCACTCCTGCCACGCGCCGCGGTAGAGCCACACGTCGCACTGCTTCATCCATTCGCGATCCTTCAATCGGCGGATCGACTCGATGATCGCGGCAAGGCAGACGCGGTGCGTGCCGTGCGGGTCGGAAAGGTCGCCGGCCGCATAAATCTGGTGCGGCTGCACCTTTTCCAAAAGATCCATGATGACCTTGATGTCCGCCTCGCCCAGCGGCTTTTTGCGCACGCGGCCCGTTTCGTAAAACGGCATGTCCAGAAAGTGGATGTTCTCCGGCTTCACGCCCGAATACCGCGCGCCCGCCCGCGCCTCGGTCCGCCGGATCAAGCCCTTGATCTGCTGGAGCTCGTTGCTGTCCACTTCGCCCGGCTGCTTTTTGCGGATGAAATTGATCACGTGCTGCTCGATCGCGTCCGCGCGCTCGGGGCCGAGGTTAAACGCCCGGGAAAACTCGGCGACAAAATCCGCGTGGCGCACCGCGGTGTCGTCCCAAACGGCGATGTTGCCGGACGTCTGATAGGCCACATGCACGTCATGCCCCTGCTCGCACAGGCGGATGAACGTGCCGCCCATGGAGATCACGTCGTCGTCGGGATGGGGGCTGAAGACCACCACGCGCTTGGGGAAGACGGCCGCGCCCGCGCCGCCATCGTCCACCGGGGCAGGGCCGGGGGTGTCGAGCGGCTGGCTGGTCCAGGGGTTGTAATGGGTCGGGTTGGGCGTGTGGCGGGTGGGGTGCGCGGGCTTGCCGCCCGGCCAGCCGGTGATCGTGTTTTGCAGGGCCTTGAAGACTTCGATGTTGATGTCGTACGCCGACCCGCGGTTGCTGAGCAGCTCTTGAAGGCCGTGCTCGTTGTAGTCTTCGTCCGTGAGCTTGAGCAGCGGCTTTTTCACGGTCATCGCCAGCCACGTGGCGGCGGTGCGGGTCGTCTTCGCGTCCCACTTCAGGCCGAACATTTCCAATGAACCCAGCAGCCACGGCGTCTTGAAGCGTGTGAGTTCCGAAGCCGCGGCGGTATCGAGGACGATGCGGGCCGAAGGGTGCTGCTGCAAATAGCTGGCGGCGACCGTGGACGAAATCTCACCTTCAACCGCCCGGCGGATGACGCCCGCCTTGTGTTCGCCGAACGCGAGCAGCACCACCGTGCGGGCGGAGAGAATGGTCTCGACGCCCATGGTGATGGCTTTGCGCGGGACGTTCCATTCGCCGAAGAAATCGCTGGCCGCGTCCATGCGCGTCACGCGGTCGAGCGTGA
>JAQGHH010000556.1 GCA_028288945.1 Phycisphaerales bacterium | reverse complement strand
TTGCGACCAACGACTACAACCTCAACAAGGTCGCGCAGTTGACGGGCGTGGAGGTGATCAACCTCAATGACCTGGCCAACGCGCTCAAGCCGGTGATCCTGCCGGGCGAGAAGATGACCGTGCGGATAGTCCGGTCGGGAGAAGAGCCGGGGCAGGGCGTGGGGTATTTGGAAGACGGGACGATGGTGGTGGTGGAGCAGGGACGGCCGCACCAGGGGCAGGAAGTGGAATTCACCGTCACGCGTGCGTTGCAGACCAGCGCGGGGAGGATGATCTTCGGCCGGGTTGCGGCCGAACCCGCCGCGGGGGCGATCGCGTCGCGCCGCCCGCGCGCCCAGAGTGACGCTCCGGCGGGCGGGGCGACTTAAGGCGCGGGCGCGTTGAATACGCTTTCCGACGAGATTCGACTATTGCTGGTGGCGCTGCTCAACGGCGGCACGTTTGCCGCCGCCTACCGCTTCGCGCGACGCCGGGGTGAGGGCGGGACGGTGCAGGCGGTCTGCGACGCGTTCCTGATCTACTTTCTGGTGCAGTACGCCGCCATCGGGCTGCCGGGCGTGGGCGGCTTCCTGGGCGTGTGGAGCGTTTCGCTAGTCACACTCATCGCGATCGCCCTGCTGATGATCGGTGCGCAGCGCGGCGATGGGGGCCTTGATCGCTCCGATAACGCCAGCCGCTGGACCGCGGATCACTTTGGCCTCCTGGCCTGCGCCCTGTTCACCGGCGGCTATCTTTTCGCGTACGCATACCTTCAGCGTTTTATCCCGCCGGTGGCGACCGATTCCCTGGTGTACCACCTCCCCACCGCGGTGCAGTGGATCCAGACCGGGCGTCTTGGCATCTATCCGACGTGGTACTGGAACCCCGCGGCGAGCTATTCGCCGGGGACGGGGTCGATGTTCATGGCGTGGTGGATGGTCCCGGCGGGAAACGAGGTGTTCGTCCGCTTCGTCCAAATCCCGCCGCTGATGTTCGTCTTTTTTCTCGTGGTGCGCCTGTGCCGGTTGATGGGTTGCGGGCGCACCGTCGCGGGGCTCATCGCCGCCGCCGCGACGCTCTGCCGGCCGCTGTTCAGCGAGGCCCTGTTTCAGAAGGACGACCTATACGTGACGGCGTTCGTGGCGGCGGCGGTGCTGGCGCTTGCGCAACGGCCCGCGCGCGAACGGTTGGGGCCGTGGCGCGTGGGCGTGGCGCTCGGGTTCGTGCTGGCCAGCAAATACACCGCCCTGCTCGTCTGCCCGGTCTTCCTCTTTCTCGTCGATTCACCGTTTCGCGCGCGGTGGAAAGTGCGCCATTGGGCGGTCGCGGCGGGGTTGGTCCTGCTCATGGCCGCGCCCTGGTACGTGCGCAACATCGTGCTCACGGGCAACCCGCTTTACCCGGTTGATGTGAGATTACCGGGGCTGCATTTCCAAGGGCTCTTCGGCACCGAGCGCGACCAGCAACTCCGCACCGCCGGCGGCGTGTGGAAGATGCTCTCGGAGACCTACCACAGCCTGCCGCTGCCGCTCATTGTTCTGCTGGCCGTTGGATGGCTTTGGGCCTACATCACCGCGGGCCGCGCGGTCCTCCGCGACCCGCTGCCGCGGGCGTGCGTCCTTGGGTCGGTCGCGACCCTTGCGCTCTTTCTCGCGACTTCGCCCCACCATGAAGTGCGGTATGTGTTTCCATTGATCGTGCTGTGGTTCGCGGCGGCGGGGTTGGCGCTCGCCCATGCTCCGGCCCGATTCTCACTGGCCGCGGCCGCCTCACTAGCGCTGCTATCCACCGCGACGAGCTTTGCCGTCACTCGAGATACGCGCCTCATCCCTCTCACATGCGAGTTGGCGGGCGCGGCGCTGCTCATAGCGGCGGCGGGCGTCGGGGCGGCATTCGTCCAAGTGTACTTTTTTCGTCTGCGGGCGCGCGGCCTGGCGGTCGCCGCCGCGGCAGTCGCGACCGTCGTGGCGATGGACGTCTACGTGGATTGGCACGCGTATGTGGACCAGTGCCGCCAACTTCGCTACGAGGTGTGGCTGCGCCCGGATTCCTATCCGGGCCACGGCCCCGTGTGGAAATGGGTCGGCGAAAACGTGCCGCCCGATGCGACCCTCGCCTACGCGAATACGTACTTCGTCTATCCCTATGAAGGCTTCGGCTACACCCGCCGGGTCGGGTACGCACCCGTTCGGCGGGGGCTGCATGATTTCTTGCATTTCCCACGGATGGGCGATCGGGTGCCCGGCGACCTGATCGTTGAGCGAATGACGCAGGTAATGAACTCCGACGCCGACGCCGCGACCTGGCGCGAAAACCTCCGTGCTTTGCGCGCACAGTATCTGGTGGTGATCAAGAGCGACCCGCATCTGGACACCGACCCGCCGGAACTGCGATTCGCAAAGGAGGATGGCAAACGGTTCGTGCCCGTGTTCGAGGACGCGCAGGCGGTGGTATTTCGGATCGACGGTTGAAATTAGAAGACGTAAGGCCGGCTCTGCCTGCCAGCGGGGAGTTTTCAACAGGTGTCGCTTGAATAGGCGTTGCGCAGTGTCCGGGCGGGCCGTTGCCTATTGAGCGCGCACCCTCGGCGTGATGGCTGATGTTTTTGTAGGGTTGCACGCGGTTTGCACAAGGCGGATGTAACGGATGAGACGGAGAACGGGGCCGCAGCCTTGACTTAGTCGTGTGCTTGCGACAACATTCCCCTCCGCGCTCTGCCACCACCAACCCGGGCTGGTGGTCGCTTCGTTTTCGGACCATTTACCATCTGAGGAGTCGTTCATGTCTACGCTTCGCCAGGAGGCGATCAAGGCGATCGCCACCACCAAGCACAAGCTCGATCGCATCGATTTCAAGAAAGTGCACGTCAGCGACTTGTTCGGCGTGAACGTGTTCAACGAATCGGAACAGCGGGCCCGGCTGCCCAAGCCGATCTTCAAGGCTTTGCAGAAGACCATCAAGCAGGGCGCGGTGCTTGATCCCCTTATCGCCGACGCAGTCGCCACCGCCATGAAGGACTGGGCGATGGAGAAGGGCGCGACCCACTTCACCCATATTTTCCAGCCCATGACCGGCGCGACCGCCGAGAAGCATGACAGCTTCCTCTCCCCTTCCGACGACGGCGGCGCGCTCACCGAATTCAGCGGGCGCGAGCTGATCAAGGGCGAACCCGACGCCTCCAGCTTCCCCTCCGGCGGCCTGCGCGCGACCTTCGAGGCCCGCGGCTACACCGCCTGGGACCCGACCAGCCCTGCCTACGTTCTCGAGCATCCAAACGGTGCCACCCTCGTCATCCCCACCGCGTTCCTGAGCTGGACCGGCGAAGCGCTCGACAAGAAGACCCCCCTGCTCCGCTCGATGGAAGCGCTTTCGGTTCAAGCGGTGCGCATTCTCAAGCTCTTCGGAAAGAACGACGTCAAGCACGTCTTCACCACAGTCGGCTCCGAGCAGGAATACTTCCTCATCGACAAGAACTTTTATCTGGCCCGGCCTGATCTCATCAACACCGGCCGCACCCTGTTTGGCGCGAAGCCGCCCAAGGGCCAGGAGCTGGAAGACCAATACTTCGGCGTCATCCCCGAGCGCGTGCTCGCGTGCATGTCGGAAGTGGAATACGAG
>JAQGHH010000552.1 GCA_028288945.1 Phycisphaerales bacterium | reverse complement strand
TAGTTGCAAGTCCGCGCCGCGGCGCTGACAATCTCTCTTCACATGTCTCCTGTTTCATCCACCTCCTCGGCCGCGGAAGGTTCTGTCGTCGAAACTATTGGGCAGCGCGGGGGACTCCCTGCGCCGTCCGATCGATTGACCGGGGACCAATGGAGATCGGGAACCGCGGCGTGGCTCGGTTGGTTGTTCGATGGGCTGGACATGCACCTGTACACGATCGTGGCCGCGCCGTTTGTCGCCAGCCTGCTGCACGCCTCCAGCACGACCGACCCGCAGGTGATGGCGAAAAGCTCGTGGATTCAGGCGGCGTTCCTTATCGGCTGGGCACTGGGCGGGGGATTCTTCGGGCGCGCGGGGGACCGGCTGGGCCGCAGCCGGGCGCTGGGGTTGACGATCCTTACCTACGCCACGTTCACCGGGCTTTCGTTCTTCGCGCAGACGTGGTGGCAATTGATGGTGTTCCGCTTTTTGGCGGCGTTGGGGATCGGGGGCGAATGGGCCGTCGGGTCGGCGCTGCTCGCCGAGACGTGGCCGGCGCGCTACCGCCCGTGGGCGGCGGCGGTGCTTCAGACGGCCGTCAACCTGGGCATCCTGCTGGCGTGCCTCGTAACGTACCTGCTGGCGGAGCAGCAGCGGGCGGTGTTTCTCGTGGGCGTAGTGCCGGCGATCGTCGTCTTCTGGGTGCGCAAGTCGGTGCCCGAGCCGCGGGAATGGCTGGAAGCACGGGACGCCAGAGCCGCCGCTCGGCGCGGGTTTCCGGTCATCCTTCCGGGCAGGGGCGGCGAGCCTGCGGCGGATTCCCTGTCGCATTCGCACGACGTGCCCGGTTTCGCCGATTTGTTCCGCGGGTCGGTTCGGCGGACGACCCTGCTCACGATCATCGTCTGCGCCTGCTCGCTGACGGCGTGGTGGGCGTTCATGTTCTGGATCAATCAACATCTGCGAAATCTGCCGGACCTGCGGGCCTGGGCCAAGCCCGACCGCGAGCGGCTGGTGAGCACCTCTTTCTTTCTGCTGATCGGCACGTCGATCGCCGGGAATTTCTTCGCGGCGCTTTTGGCCAAATTACTGGGATATCGGCGTGCGATCGCGGCGATGTTCCTCGGATTTTTCCTGGCGATGGCCGGGGCATTTTGCGTGGAGCGGGGGCACGTGTCGCTGATGCGGTGGGTGCCGTGTGTCGGGTTTTTCTCGGGGGTTTTTGGGCTGTTTACGATGTATTTACCTCCCCTATTCCCCACGCTCCTGCGGACGACGGGCGCGGGCTTCAGCTACAACATCGGCCGCCTCGCCGCGGCGTGCGGGACGATCGTCTTTGGCCTGTTCACCAAGGTCGGGGATTTCCGGCTCGCCCTGCTCATCAACAGCCTGCTGCTGATCCCGGCGATGCTGGTGGCGCTGGCGCTGCCGGAGTTGAAGGACGGGAGAGGAGGGAGAAGTGCAGAGTGAAGAGTGCAGACTTAAGCGTGCTGAGTGCTGAGTGAAGGATATGTTCACGCCGGGTACGAGCGACAGCGGGGCCCCGGATCCGGTGGCCCGTAGAATCCGGGGCTCCGCTGTCGCTCCTACCCGGCGTGTTTGTACGCAGCGTGCAAGACTGACGCTCCGCCCTTTTTACTCTTCACTCTGCACTTCCGCCCGTCCTCCCTCGCGCTTCCATCCACTTAAGGATCTCTGCGAATATCCGCTCTCTCCCGGTTTCGCGAAGCAGTTCGTGCAGGTGGTTGGGGTAGGTGTACAGCGACTTGTCCATCGACCCTGCCCGGCGGAAGAAGTCGGCCGTTGCGGCGGGGTCGGCTACGATGTCGGACTCGCCGGCCAGGCAGAGCAGCGGGAGCTTGAACTCCCCCGCCCGTGCCACCGCCCGCGCGCGGGCGGCTAGCATCGTTTGATACCATCGGGGGGTTGCGGTGCGGGCTAGAAGCGCGTCCGCCCGGCTTTCTCGAACCATCTCGGGGTCGCTGGTCAGCCACTGCTGTTGGAGGCCGGTCGCCACTTTCAGCCGTGGCCAGAGGATATTGGCCACGACGGCGAGCAATCGCTTGCCCAGGGAATTGGGAAGGCGGGTGGCCAGATAAGGGGAACAGAGAATGCAACCGGCGACGCCGGCGCTGGTGAGCAGGCCTTGTTCCCCGGCGGCGGCGGTGATAAGTCCGCCGTGGCTGTGGCCTAGCACGAAACAGGGGAGCGCCTGATCCTCCGATGACGCCGGTGCGTCCAGGAATGCCTTCACGTCTTCGAGATATTGTTCCCACCGCTCGACGAACCCGCGCGGGCCCGGCGAGCGGCCCTGCCCGCGGAGGTCAACGGCCTCGCAGGCTACGCCGCGGTCGGCCATCCAGCGCATAAAGGCGAGGTAGCGGGAGGAGTGCTCGCCGTAGCCGTGAATGATTTGCAGCCGGGCTCGCGGCGGGGCGATCGGGCGAACGCGCAGGAGGTGAAGTTGCAGCGGGCCGCAGGAGAGGGTCGTCTCTTCTGAGGCCCGCGGAGATTGGAGCGTGTCGGTAGGCATGCAAGCTTGGGCGAATATTCAAGGCGAAAAATTTTTAGTTTGTTCCTCAATATTCGGAATTTCCTGACCGCCGCAACGGCAAACATGTGGTAGAATGTTACTCCGTTGGGGCGACCAGCGCATTGGGTTCCACCCGCCCCGCGGAGTTGGGGGCGTAGTCATGTTGCACCACAAGCAGTTTCATACCGGCGACCCAGTCGTCTTCCGCGTTGCCAAGCGCAGCACTCATCCCGGTCCGCGTGCGCGAGAGGTGCGCCCTGAGCCGGGGGGCGAGGGTTACCATTATCATGTGGATAAGTTTTGGACGGTGGTAACGGTGCGTGAAGGGCGGCTACTCGTGCAGACCCGCCGGGGAAAGTTGCATCTGGTTGACCCGACCGACCCGGACCTCCGCCCGGCGGGCTGGTGGGAGCGACTCGCTTACCGTAGCCGATTCCCGTCTCTTCAATCCGCCCCGCCGGATTCGATGCATTGATCAATTTGGTTTCCCGCCCCCAGATGATCGGACCCGGAATATTTCAGCAGGCCTTTGTGTAATCCACCACACGAAAATCGCCGGGTAAACGGGCCATTACCTGGGCCAGGTTAAGCACTTCCCCCGACCTCCGCATCAGCTCTTGGCGGAGGGCCGCGGCTTCCCTCGACCCCAATTCTCCGGTTTCGAGCTTCTGCTCCAACTGCTCGGCTTCCGGGCCATTCAGCTCGGCCAGACGATAAACAAAGTTACCTTCATCAGCGGGCAATCTTAGAACCAATACTCGTGAAATCTCGGCGACCATCTGTGACCTCCTGCCGTCAACCCTTATATGGTATCCGGAAAAAGGTGCATGGGGCAACAACCGCGGATGTTTTCGTCAGCCACGGCCGTGACCGGCGCCCGAATAATCCCGACCGCCGGGGCTGGTTGCTACGGGTGGTGATTTCCGATTAGCATTCCATGACCTTACGGGAGAGCGAATGGACGCCGACATTCTTCATGAATCCTTAAAGCGGTCTGGTCAGGAAAACGTACTGCGTTTCTGGGGCGAGCTGAGCCCGCAGAGCCGTCAAAAGCTCCAGGAACAGTTGCAGGGACAAGACCTTACGGTCCTGCGGGACCTGGCGCAACAGTA
>JAQGHH010000525.1 GCA_028288945.1 Phycisphaerales bacterium | reverse complement strand
CGGCCTGGCAGAAGGGCGAGGAAAGTTGGATGGGGCCGATGCGCATTACGTCATTGTACGCGGACTGCCGCGACGCTGCGAAACGCCGCGGCGGGATTTGCCGGGTCTGCGATCTCAACTCTGAGATTTGAAATTTCAGATTGGGGAGCGGTCGGAGCGCGCCCCGCCGCCGTCAATTTTCATTTTGCACTTTGCACTCGTCTTCTCCCCGCGTCCCCGCGTCGCCCCGTCCCCGCGTCCTCTTCCCCCCCGTTTACTTCTCCGCGTCTCCCCCTCCCCGCGTCCGCGTCCTCTTTCCCTCCCTTCCGCCTCCTGTTCCTGCTACGATGCCTTCCCCTACCAAGGAGCCGCGCACCATGATTCCCGCCCTCGCGCTTCTACGGCGTCATTGGCCACTCATCGGATGCATGCTTTTGCTGCTCGTCGCGACCAGCCACGGCGCGAAGCTCCCGAAGCCCGGCGTGCCGGTCCAAGGCAAGGGCGACCCCGTCCCCGCACTTTCGCAAGACACCATCCCGCGAGAAACGCTCGTCGCGATGTACCGCACGGAACTGGGCAAACGCTTCCACGACGAAGACGCCGACAAGCTGTATCAGGCGCACGAGCTGCTCGAGCAATATTTCGTTGCGCCTACCGTCGGGCAGCGTAAGACGCTGGCCAAGGCGATCCAGGACGTCGGGCTGGACGCGGGGCTCGTCGGGCGGATCTGCCGCATACGGATGCACTGGCCGGCGCTGGAAGCCGGGGCGTATTACGTGAACGAGCGGCACGGGCCGTTCGACGTCCGCTATTTTCTCGGGCTGCCCAAGGGGTACGACCGGACGAAGGCCTGGCCGCTGGTGATCAAGCTTCCCGCCGCCGACCCGTTTCTCACGCAGCCGCCGCCCGATGCCGATCAGGTGGTCAAGATTTACAACGACTGGCTGGCGGATGAAACGACGCGTCATCCGGACGCGATCGTGCTGATGCCGCTGCTGAACCTTGATGAGTTGTACGGCCCCAGCTACGCCGGAATGAACGGCGTGATGCAGCCGATTCTCCACGCCGCGGGACGGGTGAATATCGATCCCGCCCGCGTTTACCTCATCGGCCATTCGATGGGCGGCCACGCGACCTGGAACCTCGGGCTGCACTACACAACTTACTTCACCGCAATCCAGCCCCTGGCCGGCGGCGCGGGGCAGGACTGGCAGCGACTGCGGCTGATGAACCTGCGGAACGTGCTGCCGGTCGTCTGGCACGATGCGGACGATAAGGTCATCAAGCCGGAATCCTCCCGCGCGGTGGTGAAGGTGCTGCGGACATTGAAGGCGGACGTGGATTACATCGAGACGAAGAACCTGGGCCACGCCCCGCCGGAGAATATTGCCGAAGAGCGCTACCAGAAGCTCCGCGCCCGCGTGCGCGACTTGTATCCCGCGGAAGTGGCCATCCAGTCGAACCGCCCCGACACGCTCTTCAACCGCAATGACTGGGTTCAGATCTGGCAGGAGTCCAACCCCGGCGACGACCGCCGCCTGATCTTCCACCGCGGCACCGGCCGCATGACCGTCCACCAGAACAGCGCGAAGATCGAAGCCAAACACGAAGGCAACTCGATCAACCTGACGATCGACAACGTCGAGTCGATGCGCCTCTATTTCAACGACGACATGATCGACTTCCGCAAGCCGCTGAAAATTTCGATCAACAAGAAGCAGAAGTTCGAGGGGTATGTGAAGCCGAATTTCGAGGAAATGCTAAACGACCAGCTCTTCCTCGGCCGCGGGTGGCGCTGCTACACCGCCGTGCTGGACATCGACCTCAGTGACCCGGGTGCAACCACCCGTCCCGCCACGAATCCCTCAACGAAGCCCACGACACGGAAGGGAACGATCACCGTAGGCCCCGGTGCGGCGGATTGAATTTCTTCGCTCCCTCTCCCTCCTAGAGAGAGGGCCGGGGTGAGGGTGAAGCGCGGTCCGTCAGTGAACGCATTTTTTCGAGACGCTTCATCCCTTTGCGCGAAATGTGCTGCCGTCTTTTGCGAAACACGCCGTCGGCAAATTTTGACGGTCCGCCCTCACCCTAACCCTCTCCCTGGGAGGGAGAGGGAACCTGAAACACCCGCCGCCCCTCAATTCGCAACCGCCCGGCTTGGAACAGGCGGATTGCCTCCGGATAGGCGATCTTCTCCTCCTCAAACACGCGTTGCGCCAGCGTCTGTGCGGTGTCGTCGTCGGCGACTGGGCACGCGCGCTGAAGGATGATCGGGCCGTTGTCGTAAGCGCCGTCTACGAAGTGAACCGTGCAGCCGCTGATTTTGCAGCCGTGGTCGAGGACGGCCTGATGGACCCGGCGGCCGTACATTCCCTTGCCGCCGAAGGAGGGCAGCAGGGCAGGGTGGATGTTCATGACCCGCCCGTGATAGGCCGGCGGAATGTCGAGCAGGCAGAGCCAGCCCCCCAGGCAAACCAGGTCAACGCCCGCGTCATCACACAGCGAAAAGACCTGTTTGCTGAAGCTGGCGCAGTCGTCGAACTCGCGACGGTCAACGACAAAGTTCATCACCTTCGCCGCGGCGGCTTTCTCGAGCCCGCCGAGGCCGGGCCGCGAGCCGATGACGAGCTTGATCTCGGCATCGAGCGCACCCGCGGCAACCTGGTCGGCGAGATTCTGGAAAGTAGTCCCCGACCCACTAACGAGCACGGCGAGCTTGATGGGGTTCATCGATCAAAGTCCCTGAAAACAACGCGGCGAATGCTTCGCGCCAAGGCCGCCAAGACGCCGAGAGCGCCAAGAAATACAAATCGAGCAGTTCCAGTTAGACGGCATGGGCACAGAGAGCACAGAGGCCACAGAGAGCACAGAGAAGAACAGCTTTATTCTGATCCCCTCTCCCCCTATCCGGGGAAGAGGCATGTAGGGTGGGTGTACTCGCCCACCGCTTGTCTCGCCAGGACCAATGGTGGGCGAGTACGCCCACCCTACAAGATTATTCCGTGTTCTTTGTGCCCTTCGATTTTCTTGGCGTTCTTGGCACCTTGGCGATCTTGGCGCGATGTACTCCGCAAGATCAGTCGGCCCTATTTTACTAACGACCTCACGGCCGCCGCGTCGCGGAGGGACAGGTCCGGGTACTCGGGGTCCTGCCCGACATCCGGCCGGCGTTTCCAGCTTCTTGCACATGCGGGGTAGTCGTTGCGACGGTCCACGATCTGCACCGTGACCGCGGCTCCGTCCACGGGTTTTTCGGCCAGGGAATGGAAGCCGGCGCCGACCAAGTCTTCCAGGTCTGAGCCGTAGGCCTGGAGCTTTTGGCGGAGGGCGTCGTCGTTTACCTGATAGATCACCTCGGCCTCGGACGCCTTGTTCAGGCCCGCCTGCTTTTTGAGGGCGTCGAGTTGCTGCAAAGCCTCATCCCGCAGGGCCATCAGGAGCTTCCATTCCTCCCGCTGGTCTGCGGAGACGTCCATGCCCGAAGGCTCGGGCAGCAGCGCGAGATGGACGCTGGATAGCTCCGCGTCCTTGCCGGGCTTGTGCGTGATGAATTCCCATGCCTCATCCGCGGTGAAGACGATCATCGGCGCAAGCAGTTTTGTCAGCGCCAGGACTATCCGGTGCATGACTGTCTGGCTCCGCCGACGGATCGGGGCGGCGGGCGCTTCGCAGTACAGCCGGTCTTTCATGGCATTGCCATACACCGCACTGATCTGCACGGAACAAAAATCGTGCAGCAGCCGGAAGGCGCGGTGGATCTGGTAGGCGTCGTAAGCTTCGCGCGTTTCCGTGATGAGCGTGTCCAACTCCGCCGACACCCAGCCGTCAAGGCTGTTGAGCGGCACGGGCTGCGCGTCCGTTTCCGGGTTGAAATCGTAGAGGTTTGACACGAGATACCGCAGGGTGTTGCGGATCTTGCGGTACTTGTCGCCGAACTCCTGCAGCGCCTTGGGGCTGGCGGGGATGTCGTTCTGGTAATCAACGCTGCAGCACCGGAGGCGCAGCACGTCCGCGCCGTGGCGGTTGATCTCGTCCACCGCCTTGACGTATTCCTTGTCGCTCTTGCTGACTTTTGTGCCGTCGGGTTTGACGACGAAGCCGTGGGTGAGCACCTGCTTGAACGGCGGTTGCCCGGTCGCCGCCAAGCTCGGCAGCAGCGAAAGCTGGAACCACCCGCGGTGCTGGTCGGACCCTTCGAGGTACAAGTCGGCGGGGAATTTCAAGTTGGGCCGGCATTGCAACACAGATCGCCATGAGCTGCCCGATTCGAACCAGACGTCGAAGATGTCCTTCTCCTTGCGGAGCGTCCCGGCCTCAAAGCCCGGCGGATATTTGAAGTCCGCGCCCAGCAGTTCAGCGGGAGAATCCGTGAACCACGAATCGCTCCCCTTCTCACCGAACCGCTTGGCCACCGCGCGCACCGCGTCCGGCGTGAGCAGCGGCTCACCCTTAGCGTTGTAGAAAACGGGGATCGGCAAACCCCATGCCCGCTGGCGCGAGATGCACCAGTCCGGCCGCGAGGAGAGCATCCCTTCCATCCGCGCCCTGCCCCACGCGGGGATAAACTCCACGTCCTTGCTGACAACCTGCTCGGCCATCTGGCGCAAAGGAGGGCTGCCGTCCGTGCCCGGCTTGTCCATCGCCACGAACCACTGCTCGGTCGCGCGGAAGATGATTGGCGTCTTACTGCGCCAGTCGTGCGGATAGCTGTGCGTGATCCTTTCCTCGGCGAAGAGCAGCCCGGCATCCGCCAGGTGTTTGGTGATGATCGGGTTGGCTTCCCAGACGGTTTTGCCGCGGAGCCATTCGGGGACAGTGTCGTCGAAACGGCCGTTGAAAAGGACGGGGCTGTAGACCGGCAGACCTTCGCGCAGGCCGGTTTCGTAGTCGTCTTCACCGTGGCCGGGTGCGGTGTGAACCAGGCCCGTGCCGTCGGTGGTCGTCACGTACTCGGCCATCACCACGCGGCCGGTGCGCTCGATGAACGAATGGCGGTATTCCAGGTTGTCGCCCAGCAACTCGGCGATCGTGCCGGTGCGGACGAGCGTGTGCGGGACGTTGGCCTTGGCGAAGACGCGCTCGCGTAATTCCGACGCGACGACGCCAAGCCGATCCTGCCCGGCCCGGGTGTAGCGCACGAGCGAGTAATCCACCTCCGCGTTGGCGGCGATGGCGAGGTTCGCGGGAAGCGTCCACGGGGTCGTCGTCCAGACCAGCAAGCATGCCGGCTGTCCATCAACCGGCTTGGTCAGCGGGAACTCGACGTACACGCTGTTGTCGGTCACGTCCTGATATTCCAGTTCCGCGTCCGCCAGCGCGGTTTGATTGGCGATCGACCAAGGCACCGGCCTGAGCTTGCGGTAGACCAGCCCCTTCTCAACGATTCGGGCGAAGACTTCGAGCGTTTGCGCTTCGTACGAGGGCGCCATCGTGAGGTACGGATGGCCCCAATCGCCAAGGATGCCCAGGCGTTGGAACTGCTCGCTCTGGATGGTCGCGTATTTCTGCGCGTACTCGAAGCAGCGTTTGCGCACGTCAACGACGCTCATCTCGCGAAAATTCTTGCCCTCCTTCTTGATCTCCTCCTGGATCTTGTGCTCGATCGGCAGGCCGTGGCAGTCCCAGCCGGGGACGTAGGGGGATTGCAGGCCCTTCATCGTGTGGTAGCGGACGATGACGTCCTTGAGCGTTTTGTTGATGAGGTGGCCGATGTGGATGTCGCCGTTGGCGAAGGG
>JAQGHH010000521.1 GCA_028288945.1 Phycisphaerales bacterium | reverse complement strand
GCGAAGGCGGTCGCGGACCGAAAGGACACCGCCGCGAGCCTCCGCGCGTTTGCCAAAAAGGTAACGGGAGCAAACCCGGAACAGGCCGCGAGCCGGCTCTCAGAATGGGAGCGCGCGTTCGTGGCCGAGCTGAAAGGGGTGATCGGCCAGTTTACGCCCGCGCCGCTGGATTTAGCGAAGGTGCCGCGCGAGCTACGCAATCATTTGGTTGCGGACGACGGGACCTACGCGCTTTACATCAATCCGAAAAACGACCTTTGGGACCGCCACGAGTTGAAACGATTCGTGACGGACGTGAACAACCGCGTAGCCGCCGTCCCGGGCCATCCCGACATTACCGGGATCGCGCCCAACGTCTACTACACGACCGATGAAGTACGCGGCTCGTTTTACCGCGCCACGCTCTACGCACTGATCCTTATCGTGGTCCTCGTTCTGATCGACCTCAAAAATATCCCGCAGACGTTCATCGCGATCAGCGTGCTGGGATTGGGGTTGCCGATGCTCGTGGGGCTGATGGGGCTGCTGGGGGTGAGTTGGAACTTCGCCAACTTCTTCGGCCTGCCGATCCTAATCGGCGCGGGCCACGAATACGGCGTGTTCATGATCCACCGCTATCGCGAAACCGTCCTCGACCCCCGCCGGGTCTGGCGGTTCTGGGACGTTTCCGACCGCGCGCTGCTGCTGTGCGCGTACGTCACGTCCAGCAGCTTCGGCTTCTTCTGGGCGATCAGCGAACACCGCGGCCTCAAGAGCCTGGGACTCGTCATGGCGCTGGGCACCGGGTGCATCTACCTCGCGACGATCATGGTCGTGCGGCCGCTGCTCTTGTGGCGGCTGGAAAAACGCTACCCCGCCACCAACCAGGCGGGGCACGATTTCCCCGTGCAACGGCCCGATTCCCTGCGTCCGCACAATAAGAACGAAGCGCAACGGAGTTGAAAAAAAAATTCACCGCCGAGCGTCGGAAGCGGTGGGAAGCGTCGGAGCAAGTTGGCCTTGCTTCGTCGTCGCTTTCCCTGCGGCTCCCGCGGCTCGGCGGTGAATCGTTCTGCTCTTCCTGAATCGCCGAATCAGTCGTCCAGCGGCTTCACCTGGATGCTGCGGTAGTAGGCCTTGCTCCCCGGGTCGTGGCCTTGCAGGGCGAAGGTGCCGTGCTGGAGGAAGCGGCCGGCGTGGCCGTTAGGCGGCTTAAAGCCTTCAGGTTGCGTCCACTCGTTGACGGTGTCGCCGTTGACCTTCACGACGACGTGGCTTCCCTTCACGATTATTTCGTAGACGAACCACTCATTGTCCTTGTGATGCGGGTCCTTGAGGTCTTTGATGTGGTAGAGGCTTCCGGTCTTGATCGTGTCGCCGTGCGTCGCGTTGACCTGCGCCTCGAAGCCCTGGTCGGGCCATCCTTCCTCCTGATACTTCGTGTGGAAGTAGACGCCGGAATTGGCGTGGGGGAAGGTCATCAGCTCGAGCCTGATGTGGAAGTTCTTGAAATCGTGGTCGTGCACCGGCCCGTCATAGAACAAGTGCGAAGGCCCCTTCCCGTTGACGACGATGTGGCCATCTTCGACCTTGAACGTCTGGGGGTTTTGGCCGACCTTCCACCCGTCGAGGCTCTTGCCGTCGAAGAGGCTGTAGAAGCCGTCCTTGTCGGGCTTGGGGGCCTCGCCCTTGGGCGCGGGGTCCGCGGCGCGGGCCAGACCGATCAAAAGCGCGCCGGCGAATAGCGCGGCGGAAACGCGGGGAATCGAGAGTCGCATGAAGTGTCCTCCATCGGCGGTTAAATACGCCGGTTTATGAAGGACGAATTCTGGCGATGTCGGCGAAAAGTACAAGCAGCGCGATGCTGCGGCGATTCGCCTGGCGCTTTAGCCATGGGTAGTCAGGAGTTGCTCCGAAAAAGTTCCCGCGGGCACCGTGGTGGGTGAATTCAGCGTGGCGAAGGTTGTTTCGGCGATCGGCGGCGATATCACCGACGTCGAAGGGAGCGAGCCGAAAGGGGCCGGGCTGATGGGGTTCGGGAATGGATTGTTGAAGATCGGAAAGCTCACAGGGCTTTCGATCGGCGGAATGACGGGCGTCAACCCGAAAACCGAGAAAGGCGGAGGCCCGATCGGCGAGAGTAATACGATGTTTCCCAGAGTCGTGAACGCGGTGGCAGGCGCCAGCGGTGCGACCAGACGCCCGAGCGGCAACTGGACAATCGGCGCGGGGACCGGAAAACTCGCCCTCACGCCCACCCGCACGGACATCCGCGAGGAGACGGCCACGTTATTCGATTCGTCACTCTCGGCGATCGCATCGCCCGAATCGACTTTGCCGAGAAGGAAAAATCTGCCGCCCGGCGTGCCAGTGGGAACCGTCAGCACGACAGCCGCGCGCACCGGCGTCGCCCCCGCGGCCAGTCCGCCGGGCTGAGACACAAGGGCGAGCGGGATGTCATCGGCATTTCCGAAAATCCTGTCCCTGGACAGCGCCAGCGTCGTGACAAAAGCGCCCGCCGCGGAGTCCCCAATGTTGCGAATGACCACTTTCGCCCGAAACGCCGCACCGGACGCAAGTGTCCGCACCGCGGGCGCGACCCGTAGCGTAAGGTCGGCAGCCAGGAGCATACGCCCTTCCAATGATTCGATAGCAGGCCCGGCGGCCGCCGGCCTTCGTTCGCTCCGCTCGCGCTTTGCCCGGCAGCGATAGGGAGCTTTTCCCCACTCGTGTTCGTTGGGCGCAAATGACCTGTCCATCGCGACTCTCCGGTTCTCCCGCCAGAGCCAGAGCCCCCATCGCGCCAATCTCGGGCGCGACTGAGTACCCGCCAGAGCAAGGCGCGCGCCACTATTTCATGGGGTTAGGCTCAGGCCGGCACCGTGCGCGCCGGAAAAGCGGAGTCCGGCAAAGGTTCCGATCGAACTCGACGAAACGAATTCAGCGGGTTGAGCGTGTCGGGTTCGATCGTCTGATTTTGGCCGTGCCCGTGCGTGCCTTGATATAGTGCAAGGCCGCTTCCGCGAGCAATCCCGAACGCGTTTCGCCGGCTGCCTCTGCGAAGCGGTCAACGCGACGGAGCACGCGCTCGGGCATGGTAATGTTGATGCGCACCGCCCTACCCGGCAAATTGCCCGCGTCCACCGAAACGACTGCCCACGTCGCGCCCTTGTATGCCGCCTTACCCCGATGCCGCTCGATGGGTCGGGGCCGGGGAATGCTCTGTCCGTCCGCAATGAGCCCCTCCAGATGCAGTTCGATCGCCTCTTTCGCCATTGCGATCGCCTCGTCCAGCGTCGAACCCGCGGAGAAGCAGCCCGGCAGATCGGGCACCGTGACGCCGTAGTCGCTGTCAGGGTCTTTGTGGATAGCCACTGGGTAATTCAATGTCTTTATCATGACTCACCCGTTCCATGGGATACCGGCTTGTCTGAAAATGTTCCGCACGGTGCCCAAGGGCAGATCCTTCTTGGGCGAGGGAACCGTAACGCGCACATTCTTGGCTGCATGGCGAAATTGCTTGTGTGAACCCTTCTGGGCGACCTGTACCAGCCGTCGGTCTCAAGAATGCGAATAACCTCCCGGCTTCCTATCATGTGTGTGATACACACCACATGGGGCGAGTCAATCTTTGGTGAAGGCCGCGGGGAAGCACGACCGACGCTGCTTTCATGTTCAACGATACCCGAGCATTCGCGCCGGCCATTGGATCGAGAGGTCCGGGACTAGATACGAGCGATTGCGGTTGGCGAACCATGAGGGGAGGGCGCTCGCGACCGCCTCGGCGGCGAGGTATCCACTGCGGACGGCGCCTTCCATGGTGGCGGGCCAGCCGGAGAGGGTGTAGTCGCCGGCGAGGTAGAGGTTTTCGATGCCGCCTGCGGGCGGGGCTTGGGGCGGGCGGAGACGGTCTACGCCGGGCTTGGGGGAGAAGGTGGCGCGTTTTTCGATGACAGTTACGCCGCGGAGGAGCGTGGCGTCGCGGGCGCGGGGGAAGACGGCGCGGATTTGCTGTTCGAAGCGTTTGAGGGCTTCGTCGCGCGGGACGTCGACCCATTCGCGGGCGGCGCTGATGACGCCGTGGACGGCCTTACCCTCCGCATCCTTTTTGAAAAGCCATTGGAGCGGCCCTTCGATGAAAGCGGCGTGCGAGTCGGTCAGCACGGGACGATCGAACCAGAGATGCGCGCCGAGGATCGGGACGCTTTCCAGTTCGCCGAGGCGGGCGAAGCGCGAATCACGCGTGGCCAGTTCTTCGGGCACCCACCGCCGGACGGCGTGGTGGTTGGTGGCGAGTACGACCGCGTCGGCATCCAGCACTTCGCCGCCCAGCAACTCGACGCCGGTGGCGCTCGCCCCGGTGAAGCGGATGCCGCTGACCCGCGTGCCCAGGCGCACGTCGCGGCAAGGGAATTTCGCGTAAAGCTCGCCCAGCGGGCAGGCGGGCAGTCCGATGACGTAGCCGGACGCGTGGGCGAGCATCGCGTCCTGGAAAACCTGGATCGCGTACGCGGCGCTGGCGTCGCGGCACTGTTCATTCAGCGAGCCGACGAGAATCGGGTCGTACAGTTTCTGCACCAGTGCGGCAGATTGATGGTGGTCGTCGAGCCACTGGCCGAATGACGTGTCCGACAGCGCGGCACGGCCGGCCCTGCCCAGACGGAGCATCGCGAGCATCGCGCGCGAGACGGCGACGCGCTCGCGGAGCGTCAACGCGCTGAAGCCGGCCATCGAAGGCCCGAGGTGCAGCGGCGCGGGCAAGCCGCGGACGCCCGAGAGATCATTCCGCCGGCCGCCCTTGCCGACAAAATGTACGGTGCGTTCGTAGTGAATGAGATGGGAGACGCCCAGCCGGCGGTAGAAGTCGAGGAGATTGGTGCAGCAGCCGAGCAGGACGTGCTGGCAGTTGTCGAGGGTCTCGCCGGTCTGCGGGTCATCGAAAGAACTCGCCCGGCCGCCGAGCCCCTTTCGGGCTTCGAGGAGCGTGACGCTCACGCCGGCCGTTTCGAGCGCGATCGCCGCCGCCATCCCCGCCAGCCCGCCGCCGACGACGATCACGCGAGGGGCATGGTCCGCCCGGTGAACGTTTGCAATGGATGGTTGGACGACAGCCACGGTCATCAAAAAAAAATCTTTCGCGGGTTCGGGCAACCGAATGAACGCAGAGTCGCAGAGCCGCGGAGGTAGGGGAGAAGATACGCTCGATTATTGCGGGAAGCGCTCGCATCCGGGCATCTAATTCTCTCCGAGTCTTCCTCTGCGCCTCCGCGCCTCTGCGTTCATTCCTCCGCATTAACGGGTGCGCGAGGCGCGCCAGCCGATGCGGAGCTTGGAGAACAAGGACAAACTCACGCGCTCGCGCAGGACGCGTTCGGGCTCGTCGGCGATCTTGGCGAGAAGGCCGTGGTAGATGTCCGTCATGGCGACGAGCGTCGCCCGGCAGTCCCGGCTGATGCGGTTGGGCAGATCGCGCGACTTTCGGTAATACGCCTCGGCGCGGTCGATCTGGAAGCGCATCATCTCCATGAACTTTTTGCCGGCCGCGCCGGCGCGGAAGTCTTCGACGCCAATGCCGGCGGCGGAAAGCTCGCCAAGCGGCAGGTACGTTCGCCCGCGGGCGGCGTCTTCACGCAGGTCGCGGAGGATGTTGGTGAGCTGGAACGCCACCCCAAGGTCGACCGCCAGTTGCTCGGTCTCCGCGCCGCCCTCAAAGCCCCAGACGTAAATGCTCGCCAGCCCCACCACGCCCGCCACGCGGTAGCAATACTCATGCAGCGGCTCGAACGCCTCGAAGGGCGCGGGCTCGAGATCCTGCCGCTGGCCGGCGATCACTTCGTCGAAAAGCCGGGCGGGGAGCTTGTGCCGCCAGACCATGTTGGCGAAGGCGGGCCAGACTTCGTGCGGGGTTTCGGGGAGCTGGCCGTCGAGGACGGCGTGGGTCTGGAGACGCCAGGCTTCCAGATCGTTCAGACGCTGACGGACCGAGCGGCCGTCTTCCTCGTCGGCGATGTCGTCAACGAGCCGCATGTACGCGTAGAGGGCGAACATGGCCGATCGCTTGGGCTCGGGGAGAAGCTTGAGACCGTAATAAAAGTTACGGGCCTTGGCGCGCGTGAGTTGTTCGCAATAGGCGCGGGATCGCGTCGCGGCGGATGGGTCGGTCGTGCTTACAATCATGGTCATGCCCGGGCTTTCCCGGTCAGGCGAGCTGCCAGGCACCCGCCCAGCGCCGACATGACCAGCCGCCCCTTCTGCCACCTGGAAAGCACGGGCCGGCGCGAGAGCGTGTCATAGCCCTGCCGGCGGATGGCCTCCAGCACCGCCCGACCCCCCTTCCCGAACAATGCGATCTGCGGCCGCACCGATCCATCGATCATCGACAGCAACCCTTCCCCTTCCTTGAATAACGCCTCGGTCCGCTCCACTTCAAACTCAACGAGGCGGCGGTATTTTTCGTCGAATCGGCCTTCGCGGATTTGCTCTTCGGAAACGCCGAATTGCTCGCGGGATTCCCGCGGCAAATAGATCCGGCTGCGGTCGGCCATGTCGCGCCGCACGTCCTGCCAGAAATTGGCCAACTGGAGGGCCGTGCAAGTGCGGTCGGACAAGGATTGGCGGCGCTCGTCGCGGTAACCGCACATGTACAAGACAAGCCGGCCCACGGGGTTAGCGCTGCGGTTGCAGTAGGCGACCAAGTCTTCGAACGTGTCGTAACGGTCGACCCGCTGGTCCTGCTCGAAGGCGTCGATCAGGTCGAGGAACGGCTCGATCGGGATGTCATGGCGTTTGATCGTCGCGGTCAGGGCAACGAAGACGGCTGTGGTGGAAGTCCCGGCGTAGCATGCGCGGGTTTGCGCTTTGAATGCCGCGAGGAACTGCGAGGCTTTGTCGCGGTCGGAGACTTCGTCCGCCAAATCATCCGCCGTCCGGCAGAATGCGTAAACGTTGCAAAAATCCTGACGGAGGTGCCTGGGCAACAGGATGGAGACGGCGGAGAAATTCTCGTAGTGAGTATGGGTGAGTTGGCGGGTGTAAGCCTCAGCGGCTTCGCTGCCCGCAACGGGCTGGAACGCCGCGCGCACGGTTGCCGGCACCATGCTTTGCCGAACGGCATACGCCGCCGCGGCCGCGTCGTTTGAGATGAAAGCATGGTCCATGAATCCGTCCGACCCTGGCCTCGGCACCTCTTCCCTTACCAAGCCGAACGCCTTGGCTGAGGAGCGGAGTCCTTCCCTTAACGCCCGCGACAGTACCGGCAATTGCGGTTTTTAGCAACGGACTGATGCGCGTTCCGTCAACCCATGCACATCGTCCCATAACATCGTCTGTACACGGTGGGATACGCCACATTTCCCTGATATCGTGGGATTTGTACGGTGAACCGAAAAACACAGCCCACGGCGGATCGATCGCCATGGGCTGCTGCATTTTACTGTAGGCGGAGAATCCGGACGGGTTACCGGTTGTCCCTGGAACCAGCCGGCCGGACACGGTCCCAAGCATCGCGGGTGGCCTGTTTGGCCTGCTCCCACTTAAGGCGAGACTTGCCTTTGGCGCGTTCCCAGTCGCGGCCCAGATCACTTTCCACTTCGTCGAACTGTTTGCCGGCGAAGCGCTGCCGCGATTCCCAGCCGTGCTGATAGGCGGGCGCGTACTCGTCGTACGAGCTTCCCGGATTCACGTACGGGCGAGAGGCGTAGGTCTTTTGCCAGTATTCGTGCTCGGCGGTGGGGTTGACCCCCTCCGCCGCCGCCTTGCCCGCCAATCCTCCCGCCACCGCGCCGACCGCGGCTCCAACGGCAGTTCCGACCGGGCCGGCGACCGTGCCCATCGCCGCTCCCGCCGCTATAGCGCCGCCAATGCCGGCGGCCCCGCCCACGGCCGCACCGATGCCGGTGCCGACGGGGTGTGAACCGGGCGCCTTGGTAATCGGGTCGGGGTTGCTTTGCGCGTCGTCGTTCCTCACTTTGGGATCCATGGCAAACTCCTTTGAAATCATGCCCCTCATGTAGGTCATCCCTACCGGACTCCGGCGGCCTCTCCGCCGGGCCCGACCGTTATCAAGCAAACGCCGCGCCCGTTGAGTCCGCGTGGGCGAAGAACGGCCGGTTTTCCAGGTTCCAGCTCGATCGAAGAACGAAGAATTTTGTGGGTTCCCCGACAATCGGTGCTGTGTCAACGTCACACATGGATTGGGAAAGGATTTTTTTAAGGAGCACTGCGATGCTCACGTTTCATTCGGTCGGGGCGATCATCGCGCAGACGCGTTCATCGGACGCGGGGATTAGTTTTCTCTCGTGGATTATTCTCGGCCTGATCGCCGGATTAATCGCGAGCAAAATGGTGAACAGGCGCGGCGAAGGCGTCATGCTCGACATCATTTTGGGGATCATCGGCGCGGTCGTCGGCGGTTGGCTGTTCCGCGCGCTGGGGATGCACGGCGTGACGGGCTTCAACATCTGGAGCCTGATCGTCGCCATCATCGGCGCCGTCGTGCTCCTGCTGATCTGGCACGCAATCCGCGGAGATTTCCGCGGACGCCCGGTCCCGTAAGGGCGCGGCAGGCATGCCTTAGATACGTGGATCATCCGACGAAGGTGCCGGCCTTCGTGTCGGTCCACGTCACGGACGAGGACCAGGCGTCCCAAAGAGTGGTTTGGAAGCCGGTGCCGCTGGAGATCGCGACCCACACCTGCCCCGCCGAATCGCGGCCGGAAAGTTCGTCGCGTCCGTCGCCGTTGAAATCACCTACCTGCACGTCTGACCAATTCACTGCTGGGTTCCACGTCCCCCAAAGCGTGGTGTTAAAGACCGTGCCCGTGGAAACTCCTGCGAACCACTGCCCGGTCGCCGAGTTGCGGCCGACGATGTCGGAGCGGCCGTCGCCATTGAAATCGCCAACGCGGACGTTCGACCAATTCACTGTGGAACTCCAGGTCGTCCAAAGGCTCGTGCTGAACGCGATGCTGTTTGAGGACGCGACCCACCATTGCCCGTTCACCGCATTGCGCCCCGCGATGTCGGAGCGGCCGTCGCCGTTGAAGTCCCCCACCCGCACATCGGCCCAGGTAACCGACGGGCTCCAGGTGTCCCAAAGGCCGTTGGTCAATCCGACGCCCGTGGAAGAGGCCACCCACCACTGCCCGGTCGCCGCGTTGCGCCCGGCGATATCGGAGCGGCCGTCGTTATTGAAGTCGCCGACCTGCACGTCGGACCAGTTAACGGCGGGTGACCATGTGGCCCATACGCCCGTGGAAAACTTCGCGCCCTTGGAGAGGGCCACCGACCACTCGCCGGTGGCCGAGTTGCGGCCGGCGATGTCGTCCCGGCCGTCGCCGTTGAAATCGCCGACCCGCACGTCCACCCAGTTGACGCCCGGAGCCCACGTCTCCCAGACACTCGTCGTGAATCCGCTCCCGCTCGAAACAGCCACCGACCATTCCCCGGTAGCCGCGTTGCGGGCCGCAATGTCGGTTCTGCCGTCGCCGTTGAAATCGCCATTGACCGCGTCCACCCAGTTGATTTGGCTATCCCAAGTCTCCCAAAGGGAGGTGGTAAACGCCGATCCGTTGGACTTGGCCACGAACCACTGACCGGTCTCTGCCGCCCGCGAGGCAAGGCCGGTGTAGGTAGTCGTCGAAAGCGTCAGCGAAAGTGAGATTGTGCCGGTAGCGCCGTTGTATCCGTCGACCGCTATGTAATAGGTCGTGCCGGAAATTGCCTTAAAACGGATGAGGCTGGTTACGGCCCCACCCGGATCATCATCATTGCTGGCGACGCGTATGAGCGAAGCGAAGTTGCGGGGGCCACGGTAGGCCGCCAACAGCGTATCAAGGGCGCTCCCCGCGGTCGAGATCGTGACGTAACCCGAAGCGGGCGCAATCCAGGTCCACCAAACGGAAGCGCCGCCGGAATTGTTGGCATGGTTGGGCTCGAGCGGTTCCTTGGTGGCCAGGACGTTGCTGGCGGCAGTCGTCACCGACGACCCGGCCAGCACGATGGCGTTGGCGAGGTTGTTATTGGGTGGGACCGTCGGCGTGACGTTGACGGTCATGGTCCTCGGCGTCGGGTCCAGATCCACCCCGCCATTGGCTACCCCGCCGTCGTCCTGCACTTGGAAGGCAAAGGTGGCGTAACCGGTGCCGCTGTCGTAGGGCGAAGGGGTGAAGATCAAGCCGCCGCCCGCAATGTCGGTGACCGGGATGAACTGCCCCGCCGCGACGGGCGCGCCGTTGTCGGTGAGGCTTCCATTGACGGGGATGCCGCTGATTTCCACCGCCCGCAAGTTATTAGGGACCGGGTCCTGCGGGTCGGAAAACCCGAAATCGGCGGGGGTGAACGCGTACGCTGAATTCTCGAGTGTGGTGACGGTATGGTTCGTGCCCGAGGGCGCGTGATTCACCGGCAGAAACAGGGCGGAGCCGAAGGTCTTCGTAAACTGCAAATAGTCCAACGGATTGATCCGGAGGTCGTGATTGAAATCGAGGTACCCGCGGAAGCCGGCGTCGGCGGTTGTTGTCCCGAAGGCGCTGGCGAATCGCAGGTAGTCCAAGGAATTAACGCGGCCGTCGCCGCTGGCGTCGCCGAACAGCTTTCGAAAGGTCTGGGTCTGGTCGCCGCCATCGAGCGCTGCCCCGCCGCTGGTAATGAGAGCCGCGTGGAGAGTGAACTGGTAGACGCCGTCCTTGAAATCGCCCCGGCCGTTGTCCATCGCGCCGCCGGCCGCGAGCTTCACAACCCAGGTTATTCCATCGGCCGACGGGTTGGTGATTGTGAATGCCGATGCCGCCACGGGTGCGGCCGAGAGGATCGTGCCCGAGGAACTGGTGGTGACCTGTTTCATCGTCACCGCGCCCGGCGCCAGGTTCGCGGCCTGGCTAAAGACAAGCGTGAAGCTGTTGAAAAGCGAACGCTGCGCGGTGCCGTCGCCGACAACAGTCGAGGTAAGGGAGACGGGTGATGCCAGGTCCGCAGGCGCATGGATTTCGCCGGCGGAAGGCAAGGCGCTGCCCGAAGTCGGCACGTCCGGCGCGGGCACGGCGAGCGAGAAAAGGAGGCGGCGTTCCAGCGGCTCCGCTGTGAGTGCGGATTTCCGCGCTGAACCGCAATCGGGAGCCGGTTGCGACTTTCGCAGGCCGCCGATTGGCGATCTGAATCGTGACCGACAAATCTTCCGCAACATTATTCCTTCCCATTCGCAAAGGGTCACGCGCTAAAGACGACGGCCTTTCCGAAGACGGCCGAAAACTGCTGGTAGTCCGTCGCGTTGATGTGCAGGCCCCGTGGCGCGGGAGACGCGGACTTTACTCGGCGAGGCGCGAAAAAGTCCACCAATTAATACCCGTCATCGCGTCTTAAAATCGAACGTAATCCAGCATGCAATGGGGGCACGCACGCCGATGCGATCGGCGTACCGCTGGACCACATTCTTAATAGCGCCAGAGAGTAAGTTGGATGACCTTTGCACGAAAGTGCACGAAGCTTTCTCGCATCTGAGCAAGAATGTGATTTCGCCAGTCCGGCACATTGGTCAGTTGTCAGCAAGGCGGTTGGGTTCCAATGCCTCCTGGCGTCAATGGCTTGTTAGAATAGCGAAATGGAATTGGCCTTGCCGAATTCGCAGAGCAGTCCCTCCAGCGCCGCGCCGCATTCGATCAAAGGGCTTGACCTCTCGCCCGTTGCACCGGTATTCCCCTCCCCGGCGGATTGGCGCGACGAGGTAATATATGAGCTCATGATCGACCGGTTCGATGACAATCAGGAGCATCCGCCATTTGACATGAGGGCCGCGAAGAAAAAACGCGAGGCAAGGAATGCCGCGGTGTTTCAAGGCGGCACAATCAAGGGCATCACCCGCCGGCTCGATTACATTCAGGGGCTCGGCGCGACGACGATCTGGATGACGCCGCCGCTGAAGAACCGCCAGGACGACCCCGCCAGTTATCACGGCTACGGCCCACAGGATTTCCTTTCAATCGACCCGCGCTTCGGCACGCTCGCCGATCTTCGCGATCTGGTCCGCGAAGCCCATTCCCGCGGCATGTACGTCATCATGGATATCGTGATCGACCACGTCGGGGACGTGTGGGGCTATGAGAACGACCCGGACAGGGCCTACGACAATGGCCGCAAGTACGAGTTCGGGCACTGGCGGGAAAGTAGGACGGAGGACTCATCTCCTTCGGTCTCGCCCATCCAGCTGCAATACCCGGACGCCTTCAAACGGATGGGCCGCATGCACGACGTCGGCGCGGCCCGCGGCGACGAGGCGACCGACGGCGATTTCATGTCGCTCAAGGTGCTCGATCTGGAGAACCCGGACGTCCTCAAAACGATCATCGCGATTTACAAGTACTGGATTGCCGCGACGGACATCGACGGCTATCGCATCGACGCTTTCCGCCACGTGCGGCCGGACGCGGGCCGGGCGTTTTGCCAGGCCGTCCGGGAATTCGCGACGGGCATCGGGAAGAAAAATTTCATCCTGATCGGCGAAGTGGCATCCCGCCGGGGGCAGCTCGTGAAGTACGTGGGAAGCAACACGCCGCTGCCGCGCGAAGGCCGGCGGGCACATTATCCGCTGCTCGACGCCGCCCTCGATTTCCCCGTCTACCATAAACTGGCAAGGACGCTGAAGGGGAAGCTGCCCGTCACGCGGCTCTTCGAGCATTATCAATGGCTGGCCCGGTATTACCGCGACCCCGCAACGGCCGGGAAGAACTACGTCACATTCTTCGAAAACCACGACGGCGGCGCGCTGAACCACGCCCGCATTCTCGCCGGCGAGAAGGACGTGAAGCTCGCGATCCTCGCATCCGCGTACGTGCTGCTGAGCATGGGAATCCCGTGCCTCTATTACGGCTCCGAGCAGGGCTTCGACTCCGCCGGCAAGGGCGACACCGCGATCCGCGAAGCCATGTTCGGCGGAACCTGGGGCGCGTTCGGCACCACTGGTATGCATTTCTTCAATCCCCGGCACCCAGTCTATCAGGCCATCTCAAAGCTGGCCCAAATCCGCCGGGCCGTCCCAGCCCTCCGCTATGGCCGCCAATTCATTCGTGAAACCTCGTCAGATGGAATCCATTTCGCCTGCCCGACAACCGGCCAATGCACCCTGGCCTTTTGCCGGATTCTGGACGCGGATGAAGTCGTGATCGCGATGAACCTCGAGCGCGAAGCGCGGAACGATTGCATCCTGGTGGACCCGACGCAACTTCCGCTAGGGACGGTAATGCACGATTTGCTGGGGAATTCGGATCCCGTGCGGGTCGAACAACCGGCCCCGGACCGGACCGCATTCGTGCGCGTGGCGCTGGAGGGTCGGGGAATTGTGGTGCTGCGAAAGCATTCAGGCGACGCCCCACGGGCGTAACAGACATCGTCATTGGCCCAACTCAGATGACCATTGAATCGTCGCACGTACATGATTAAATGCCGATCTTTTCGCGAAATTAAGGTACAATTTTCAATCATGGGAGTGGCCAGGAACCCCTTCCCCGGGATGAACCCTTATCTGGAACCGAGGTGGGGAGACGTCCACGCGGCACTCGTGACGTATGCGCGAGATCGTCTTCAGGTAGCACTGCCCGATGATCTGCGCGCGGGAGGTATGACGACATCGACTATCTCGAACCACTTCGCCCCAGCCTCCCTCCAGACGATGCGGCGTGGGTTGAGTCAATTCTGAAAACCGCCGGCATCAAGTGACACAAGACAGAGGGCCGGACTCCACGGTGCGGTCTCCGCAGCGTCCGGCCCGTTTCCACTACGTCACTTCAACGCTTCAACGTCTTACGCGTGCGTCGGTTCGCCTTGGGGCGCGCTGATATTGATACCGCGTTCGGCGAGGTCGGTCAGCTTTTTGTCGGTGTCCCCTTCCTCGTCAAGGGTCTTCTGCAGCGTCTGCGCGATGTCGTTGAAGCCCAGGTGGCGGGCGTGCGTGCGGGCGCTGCCGTAGCTGGCGATTTCGTAGTGCTCGGCCTTCTGGCCGGCGGTAATCAGTGCCGCGTCGCGGACCGCGTCATTGCCTTTGGCCGACGCGACGTCTTCGCCTTCACTGATGATGCCTTTCATCGCTTCGCTGGTCTCGCGCTTGGGCTCGTAGCCGAGTTGGGCAAAGATGTTCTCCAATCGGCGGACATGCTCTTCGGTCTGCCCCAAATGCGTTTGGAATCCGCTCTTGAGTTGGGAATCATGAGCGGCCTCGGCCATTTTGGGCAGGGAGTCCGTCAGACGCTTCTCGGCGTCGTAGAGGGTTTCGATTTCGTGAATGAAAAGGTCGTTGAGGTTGTTGAATTCTTCAGAAAAGATAGCCATGGCAGACTCCTTGTGACGGGGACAATTCGACACGGGGCCGGACAAAACTAACCGCCCAACCCGAGTGCGGGACGGTTCCGGCCCTTAAAATGAGTGGGGCAAGGGGCGTGCCGACGAGTCATTCCCGTCAACGCAAATGTCGGTCTGGGTATGCCGTGATGACGTGTAAGCGATCAAAAAAAGCAGGGAAAGGTGGACAAACTATTCGTGCTATGAGCGAAGCATAATTGCCGCTTGGATCGCCTCCCCTGGATGACGGCGTCCGTAAATTGGCCCGACCGTTGGCGCGTCAGCCACCGCATTCATGCATGGTTTTTCTGGCGGCCTGTTGAGGAGGAAGGGGCCGTTTATCCGACAAGTTCCAGCTCCTCGGCCGGGACTTCGTAGGGTTGCGCCAATTCAGGAGAGACGTCAACTCGCCGAATTCGAAGTAGTTGTCGGCCGCCCTTGCCGATATAGCCCCGGTCTTCCACGACTTCGGCGAAAATGTCTCGTGGCCCGAGATGGAGAACCACTCGGTCGCCAACGCGAATCTTCTTCTTTCTTGCCGATAGCGCTTTTCTATCCGCCACGTTTTCGCTCCCGTCAACTTACCAAGGTGCCACGCCGGTAATTGTAGCCAGATAAGCGGCGACAGCCGAATCAAATTGCTCAGCCAGCGCATTACAGGTCACCCGCCACCGGCGAACCATCGGGAGGCGCAAATCGACCGCGCCGCCAAGTTGTGCCGGATCGAAATCCTGATGGGCGACTGCGTTCCGCCACCGATTCAGCTCTTCCAGCCTTAACCGCCTTGCATGGTTGCGCGTTTCCCGGGCCAAAACTTCAGGCCAGAAATCCATCGCCAAGCGTCCGAAGTCGCTGCCGATGTTTCCGGGATTCGGATTTCCCGAGTCCAGTTTTCGTCCAGTCGTCAATTGCACACGAAAGATGTCGCGGACCACGGGCATGGTGACTGCGCCGGCAAGTTCATCGGCGGCTTCTGATTGCAAGTCCCGGCAATACCGCTGGAACTGCGAGGACAGCAATACGGCGTAAGCGTGGTTGATCTGCTGAGTAGCATACCGTCGCCCTGGGCCGATGCCGCCCACGGCGCGGTGAGCGGCCTCGATCTCATCCAGCGCCCGAGCTCCCGTCGAGCGCCATGAAATGAGGGACTTTGAAGGCATCGGAGTGTCCTGAGCAAACGTGCAGACCGATCACGCGACTGTATGAAAACAGCAGGCGAGCAAAGATGCCCGCCTGCTGTTCGCGAAGTTCACTAGCTTCCGATCAATACCGATACTGCTCGCCCTTGTAAGGCCCATCCACCGGCACGCCGATGTAATCCGCCTGGTCCTTGCTCAGCTTCGTCAGCTTCGCGCCGATCTTCGCCAGGTGAAGCCGCGCGACCTTTTCGTCCAGGTGCTTGGGCAGCACGTAGACTTTCTTCTCGTACTTCTTGTTGTTCGTCGCCAGCTCGATCTGGGCGATCGTCTGGTTCGTGAAGGAGTTGCTCATCACGAAGCTCGGGTGCCCGGTGGCGCAGCCAAGGTTAAGGAGGCGGCCTTCAGCAAGAATCAGTACGCTGTGCCCGTCCGCGAAGGTCCACATGTCGTACTGCGGCTTGATGTTGGTCTTCTTAATCCCCGCGACCTTCTTCAAGCCGGCCATGTCGATCTCGTTGTCGAAGTGGCCGATGTTGCCGACGATCGCCTTGTCCTTCATCTTCGCCATGTGCCCGGCGGTGATGATGTCCTTGTTGCCCGTCGTCGTGATGAAGATGTCGGCGTAGGGCAGCGCGTCTTCGAGCGTCAGGACCTGGTACCCCTCCATCGCGGCTTGCAGCGCGCAGATCGGGTCGATCTCGGTGACGATGACGCGTGCGCCCTGGCCGCGGAGCGATTGGACGCACCCCTTGCCCACGTCGCCATACCCGCAGACGACGGCGACCTTCCCGCTGATCATCACGTCCGTCGCGCGGAACAGGCCGTCGATAAGCGAATGGCGGCAGCCGTAGAGGTTGTCGAATT
>JAQGHH010000510.1 GCA_028288945.1 Phycisphaerales bacterium | reverse complement strand
TCACGGACGGCTCGACAGCCATTCGATCACCTCGCCCGCGTTGCGGTCCGGCGGGAACACGGGATAGAACACCTTTGCTATTTGCCCCGCATCGATGACAAGCGTGAGCCGCTTCAGGAGCGTCATTCCGTTCGTCACGAAAGTCGGCAGGTTCATCGCCCGCGCGAGGGTCAGATTCTCATCGGATAAAATTGGGAACGGCAGATGCAGGCGCTGCGCGGCCTCAAGCTGGCCGGCGGGGGATTGGGTGGACAGCCCGAAGACGCGGGCGACCCCCAGCCGCCGGAGCTCTTGAAAATGGTCCCGGAACGCGCAAGTCTGCGGCGTGCAGCCGCGTGCGCCGGGGATCATGTCCCAGCCGTCGGGATTGGCAACCCCCGGCCGCCCCGTGCGCGGATAGGCGAAAACGACCACCCGACCGGGCAGTGCCGAAACGTCGATGGTAGTGCCGTCCGTGGCGCGCAACGGGAGGGAGGGGAGCATTGCGCCCGGCAGATGCTTGGCGCCGCCGTCGTCCTGGGGCGCGGGGATTTTCGACCAATCGGGTGCGCCAATGTGGGGGTCCATGGCGGGCAATCTAGCGGGGAACCGCGCTTGCCTTCAAGCCGCTGCTCGTTCCTGGCAAAACTACAACCGCGTTGGCAATAACATGGCAATGTTGCCCGTGCGCACCACAATGCACCATGCAGGGGGGTGGTGCGCGAGCCCAAGGGCGCGCGACAGGTGGTGAGGATTTTGCACGCGGTGCTTTGCTTCCAAAGGCTAGGCGGGGCTGGGGTTCCGACAGGCGAATGGGCGCCGTGCGACGAAAAAAGTGTCGCGCCCAGTCGCGCCCAGTCGCGCCCAGTCGCGCCGTGTCGCGCGGTGGGGGGTGGCCGGGGGCCAATTTGGCTGCCGGGGGTGTCACGCCGACAACGTCCCACTTCAAACGAGGGTATTCAATTCTGTTGTCGGCGCAGAATCCGGGCCGAAGATGGGGGGCGGACGGAGAATCTGACAAAAAATCCCTTGCGGCGGGGAATAGGGCCCGTAAAATTGCGTTATAGCACTCGGCAGAATCCCTCCCCGGCAGAGGTCAGGAGCATCACACCATGGCGTCGATACGCGGCAGGTTCATCATCGCCTCGGCGATTTGTCTTCTTGCTTCCTTCAGCATCATTCCCTCGGCCATCACCCGGGCCGATGATGACAACAACCAGCCTCCCCCCAAGCACAAAAAAGAATCCGATTCCCTCCGAAACCGCATCCTCAAAGTCCAGGCGGGCATCGAAGCCGACAAGAACAAGCCCGCCCGCTCCGCGGAATTTGCCGGGCCGGACCTCTCGGACCGCGAGAAGGTCGTGCAGGCACTCAACCGCATGTCATTCGGCGCGGCCCCCGGCGAGGTTGACGCGATCCTCGAGAAGGGCGGCTGGCAGGTCTGGGCCAAGGAGCAGTTGGACCCGGAAAAGATCGACGACTCCGCCTGCGATAAGCTCGTTGTCAGCCGCTTCCCCTGGGTGAAGATCCCCATTCAAGACCTGCAGAAAGACTACGGCTACGAGCGCAAGCCCGAAAAGCGCAAGCCCGAGTCCAACAGCCTGCACGTCCAGCTCCCGCAGTGCGTGCTATTGCGCTCCGCGGTCAGCAAACGGCAGTTCAAGGAAGTCATGTGCGATTTCTGGCGCAATCACTTCTGCGTCGATCAGCCCCGCCTCAACGAAGAACAGACCCGCTCCTGGACCGATGCCGACTACGAAGAGCAGGTCATCCGCAAGCACGTCTTCGGCGACTTCAAGGAAATGCTCTTCGCCTCCGCCCGCCACCCGGCGATGCTCGAATACCTCGACCAGAAGCTCAGCCACAAGAACTCCTGGAACGAGAACTACGCCCGCGAGGTGATGGAATTGCACACGCTGGGCGCCGACCGCGGCTACGGCAACGCCGACGTGCAGGAGCTTTCAAAGGTGCTGACGGGTTGGACCTACGGCCCCGATTTCCAGTTCAAGTTTGACGCGAATGACCATCAGCCGGGGCCCAAGCACTGGCTTGGGAACACGGTCGAAGAAGGATACTCCGGCGGCGAAAAGGCCCTGTACATGCTGGCCACGGCCCGCGCCACAAGCGAATTCATCTCCGAAAAGCTCGTCCGCTACCTTGTGAATGACAACCCGCCCCCGGCGCTCGTGAAGCGAGTCGCGGCCGTGTTCCGCGAGAGCAAAGGCAACCTGCCCAAGGTGTATTGGGCCATTCTTTCCAGCCCCGAGTTCATGAGCCGGGACAATTACCGGGCGAAGTTCAAGACGCCGTTCCAGTTTACGGTCAGCGCGTTGCGCTCGACGTCGGCGAAGCTTGAAAACGAGGAAGACGCCTGCAACCGCCTGCGTCGGATGGGCGAGCCGATTTATGATTGCCCCGACCCGACGGGCTACCGCGACGTCGCCGAGAGCTGGATGGACGCCGGGGTGCTCACCACCCGCTGGCAGTTCGCCTGGGACCTGCTCCGCGGGGACGTGAAGGGCATTACCGTTCCTCCGGAGTTCCTGGCCGGCTACAAGTCGCTCAAGAGCGAAGAGGCCGAGCTGAAAATGATCGAAGACCTTGTCGCCGGCGACGTGGGCGACCGCGAGCTGACGACGCTAAAGGCCGTCGCCGCGAACGGCGATTTCCAACGCATGGCGAGCATCATTTTGGGGTCGCCGTCGTTTCAGCAACGCTAAGAATTACAAAATGAAGACTTGCCGCGAAGACGCGAAGGGACGAAGAAACACGAAGGGAAAAGAAGCTTTAGGCTGAACTGATCACAGTGAGCGCTGAAATGAAGCAGGGCGCACACACTGTTGCACGTCGTATTCCTTCGTCCCTTCGCGCCTTTGCGGCAAAGCCTTCTCTTTAGATTTCGAGATCACGCACCCGGGATAGGCAATTTACTGAGGCACGCACATGTTCAACTCTCGACGGGATTTTCTGAAGGCGTCCGGCATGGTCGTGATGGCCGGGGCCGGTGGCTATCTCGGGACGGAAAACTTTATCTATGGCCAGGCGGCCGCTGATATCACCGACGCGACCAAGGCCCAGGACGCCAAGCAGCGGCCCACCCTTGTCACCATCTTCCTCCGCGGCGGCGCTGACGCGCTCAACGCGTTCGTCCCGGCGGGCGACCCGTTGTATTACCAGCACCGCACCCGCATCGCCCTCCATGGCGAAGCCCCCACGAAGGGCAAGGGCAAAGGTGGCGACGTCGGCGTGGTTCCCATCGGCAAGAGCAACTACTGGGGCATCAACAGCAAGATGGCGTCGCTGCTGCCGCTGATTGAAAAGGGCATCGTCGTCCCGATCATGAACGTCGGCTCGCCCAACGGCACCCGCAGCCACTTCAGCGCCCAGGATTACATGGAACGCGGCGCGCTGGGCGACTCGGGTATCAGCAACGGCTGGCTCAACCGTTACCTCGAAGCCACCAAAAAGCCCTACGACGCTCCGCTCCGCGGCCTCTCCGCCCAGACCCTCGTGCCCCGGGCGCTGCGTGGGCCGTACCCGGTGCTGGCGGGGAATAACAAGACCGAGGAGATGGAGCTGTTCGAGAACCTCTACTCGACGAAGAACATGGTGAACATGAACGCCCGCGACGGCGCGAATGACACCAAGGGCTCGCGGCTTGATGAGCTCAGCAAGGGCCCCAAGGCCGCCCTCACCGCCGACTCGACCCGCGACATCATTGCCCAGTCCGGCGCTAATGCGATCGAGCGCATTAAGGCTTTGGAGAAGGCCGAGCAGGCCGAGAACACCGCCGACTACCCCGGCGGCGGGCTCAGCGGGCAGCTCAAGACCATCGCAAAAGTCATCAAGGCCGATGTCGGCCTCGAAGTCGCCCAGGCCGACTACGGCGGCTGGGACCACCACAGCGGCCAGGGCGGCGCGGGCGGCCATCACGCCCAGATGCTCGGCCACTTGTCCGACTGCCTCGTGGCGTTCAATCAAGACCTGGGCTCGCGGATGGATCGCGTCATGGTCTTGGTGATGAGCGAGTTCGGCCGCACCGTGCAGGACAACGGCGCAGCCGGCACCGACCACGGCCGGGCCGGGTTCATGATCGCCATGGGCAATATGCTCAAGGGCAACAACAAGGTGTGGGGCGTCGATAAGTGGGACATGCGCGACCTCGATTACGGCCGGTTCCTGCCGGTCCATACCGATTTCCGCGCGGTCTTCGCCGAGTCGCTGGTCCGGCTGTTCCACTTCGATCCGTTCCAGGGCAAGGTCTTCCCCGACTACCAGGCGACCCCCAAGAACTTCCTGAACTTCATGAAGCAGCAGGCCGAAGCATAAAAGGATTTGAAGGCACTCTCGCCATCGAGCGGCGTATAAGGGGAGGAATGAGTTGCCAGTTGCTAGTTGTTCGCTGTCAGTGAATGCGAAGGCATTTTCACTGGCAACTAACAACCGGCAACTGGCAACTTCTATTTGAAGGGATTCACTCGATGTACCGTAACACGTGTGCGGGTTTGGCATGCTTGATCGCAATCGCAACGATGTCCGCCCCGGCCCACGCTGCCGAGCGGGCGGAAGCGCGTCCTGCCGCGACGGCGCGGCCCGGGCAGGCGCAACGTACCTGGCTTCTGCACCTGCCCGGGATCGCGGGGACCAAATGGGTCGATAGGGAAATGACCGGCGGCCTGCGCGACGCGGGGTACGCCGGCCCGCTCGACGTCTACGACTGGACCGGCAACGACCCGGGCCTGAGCGCCTTGATGGCCTACAAGCGCAATCAGGTGGAGGCGCAGAAGATCGCCGACAAGATCACCGACCGATTCCGCGCCGAGCCGGGCGTGCGCATCGTCCTCACCGGCCACAGTGGCGGCACAGGCCTCGCCATATGGGCGCTGGAAAAACTCCCCGACGATGTCACGGTGGACACCGTTCTGCTCCTCTCCTCGGCCCTCTCGCCCCAGTACGATTTGAGCAAGGCCCTCACCCACGTCCGCGGGAAGTGCTACTCCTTTTGCAGCGAGAACGACGTCCTGGTGCTCGGCGCCGGGACCAAAATGTTCGGCACCATCGACGGCGTCAAGACGGACGCGGCGGGGGAGTTCGGCTTCGTGCTTCCCGCTGACGCCAAAGCCGCTCAGTACGAAAAACTCGTCCAGAAGCCGTACGACAAAAGCTGGATGCAATACCGCAACATCGGCGACCACATCGGCGACATGAGCCGCCCGTTCTCGCGGAACATCCTCGCGCCGCTGCTCTTCGAGAACGTAAAACCCGCGCCCGTCGAGGCGAGCAAGCCCTCGGGCCACCGCCCGCCCGTGAGCGCGACGCCCCGCCCGGGCGACGCCCGTCCGACCAAGTCATGAACGACCCTTCGCAAGCCAACCCCCCACGCGCGCCTCAACCCGCGCCCGCCGACGCGAGGCCGCACGCGCCATGGCCTGTGTGGCGGATTGTGGTTGCCTACGCAATCCTCGCTTCACTCGCCGCGGCAGGAATCTGGTACATCGACCTCAAGGCCCATGAAGTGGTTTTGTCGTTCCGCCCATAAGCCGCGTCGGGCAATCGATCCGCTTGGGGCGAGAGAGGGCGATCCGTCGCGTAAGGCATATTGCGGCGCCCAGAGCCGGTAAAGATTTGCTGCACGGTCGTTTATCGAATTCATCGGATGCGGCGACACCGTCTCGGGCGATGCGACCAGCGGGTATAGCGTCACCCTCTCGGCGGGAACCTACGCCTTCGACGCCAACGTCGGCGACCCCGCCGCGGACTGGCCCAACCTCTCCCTCACGCTCACCGGCACCGCGGACGTGGCGTTCAACGCCAAACAGACCTTCTCGGCCC
>JAQGHH010000503.1 GCA_028288945.1 Phycisphaerales bacterium | reverse complement strand
CGAGGGGAAAAGCGTCACGACCCTACTGGCAGCGGCCAGCAACGCTTCCGCCACCGCCCTGATGAAGATCGCCGCGTAAGTTATGTTGTTATGAAAACAATAAGATGAAAGATTGTAGTACAGATGAAGCGGATTGACGTCGTTCGCTCTTCCCACAGTGTTGGAGGCGAAAACCAAAGACCAAGCGCCAAGTCGCCAAGAACGCCAAGGTTACAAATTCTCACCTTGGCGTTCTTGGCCTTTGGCGACTTGGCGCTTTATTTTGCTCCTCTTCGCGTCCGCCTTCGCGCCATCGCGGCTTCGCGGTTTTCCGCATCGCGGCTGCCGGCCGGGTCCGGTCAAAAATCTCCACCGCCCCCGCCCGAGTCGCCACCGCCGCCTCCGAAGTCGCCGCCGCTGGAGCCGAAGTCGCCGCCACCGCCGCCCGAGTCGCCGCCACCGCCGAAGTCTCCTCCGCTGGAGGAGGACGAATCGAAGTCGCCGCCGGTGCTGGAGTAGTCGGTGTCTTGCGGGTTGGAGGCGCCGAAGTCTCCGCCACCGGCGCCGGCGGTGGGCCCTGCGCCGGAGGCGGTTCCCCCGCGTCCGCTCAGTTGGTCGTAGCCCCAGGCGCCCAGCGCGCCGCCGAGCAATCCGCCCAATATCCCGCGGCCGAAGCCGCCTCCGCCACCGCCGCCCCCGTATCCGCCTTGTCCGTACCCGCCCTGGTAGCCCGGCGGGTATCCGCCCGGCGGGGGCGGGCCACCGCCATACCCTCCGCCATATCCACGGTTGCGGTTAAAGGCGCGGATGACGAGGAACACGATCAATAAAGCGCCGATCCCCAGGCAGACCAGGCCCCCGACCGAAAAGCCCGAGTTGTGCAGGTCCGGCCTTGCGGGGCTGGAGTAGACGGGCGGGGAGTTTCTTCCGGTGTTCGCGGAAGATGACCCGACCGCGGCTCCGTGCTGAGCCATTCGGCTCTGGATGAATTGCAGCCCTTGCAACAACCCTTCGTCGTAGCGCTGTTCCTTAAACGCCGCTAACATTTGGCTCGAGAGCGCGTCGCGGTCGGCCATTGTAAACGCTCGCTTTGCCGTCTCCTGTCCGACGGCGATCTGAAGGTGGCCGGGATTCCTTGTCGCGAGAATCAGGATGCCATTGACGTTCTGGCTGCGGCCGATCTGTCGCGCCCAGTCCTTGTAGAACGCATCCTTATTGTTCGGGTCGTACCTGCCGCGCATGTTGTCCGGAATGCTGTCGAACGTCTTGACCAGCACGTCGTGGTGCTCGCGGGTCTTGATGTCCTGAATGATCCGGTCGGCCTGGGCGATCGTGTCGCTGCTGAAAAAGTGCCCGTCGTCCTCAACGCCGTGCGATGCGGCCGATGCGGCGCCCGGCAAGACGAGCAGCGCGACCGCACACGCCATCAGGGGCAATATCCATTTGAAGATTCGGCGCATGATTGGTTTCTCCGTTGTCGGGCTTCCAGCTAATTCCTTCATTTGTTCTTCTCGGTGTTACCTGCGTCCGGCTTAGCGCCCGCGTCCGGCTTCACCGTCGGCTCCGGCGTCACAGACGGGGCCGCATCTTTCGCATCGCTCTTTGGAGCCGCCGCCGGCTTGGTCGCGGGCTCGGCGGGCGACGAGGCCGGGGCCGTCGCGGGCTTTTCTCCCGTCGTCGTTCCCGGTTTGGAGGTGACGGGCGCGGCGCCCGGCTTGGTTTCCGGTGAAACGGTCCGGCGGCCGCCGTGCGTGTTTTCGTCCAGACGCTGGAAGATGAAGTTCACGCCATCGAGCAGGCCCTCGTCGTACTGCTTCTCGTTGAACCGCGCGAGCATCAGATTGCGCAGGGCGTCGCGGTCGGCGGGCGTAAACGCTTTGCTCCGCACGGTCTCACTGCCGACGCCCACTTGCAGGCGGCCGGGGTTCTTGACGATCAGGATGAACACGCCGTTGGTCCCGCTGTCGCGCGCCTCCTGCCGGAGCCAGTTCTCGTAGAACTGTTCCTTCTCCTGGCTTTGGAAACGGGCTTTCATTCGCTCGGGGATTTCCGGAAATGTTTCGACATTGACGTCCTTGCCGAACTTCTGCTTGATCTGCGCAATCATCCCGTTCGCCTTCTCGACGGCGGCCGGGCCGAAGACATGCCCGTCGTCACGGACCTCGGGATCGGCAGCCCGCGCCGTCGCGCCGATGAATGAAAGGACCGCGAACAGCGCCATCGCCGCGACGATCCCACGTGATTTCCAAAGCCGACCTTGCATGAATAATCCTCCAGCCTGCCCCCGGCCCGACGCCCACGGCGTGGCCCTTATTACAACGGTATGCATAGCTGCCGCACCTTGGCTATGCAAAAAAGTCATGGTGTTTATAAGGAATGGGGAGTGGGGCGTGAGCGTGAGAAGAGCGTGCAGCGCGAGCAATCGGGCCGATCCGTTCCCCTCCGCATCACGCTCCACGCTCCACGTTCCGCGCCCCGATCTCAATCCGCCGCTCGCGTTCGCTCACCGGCTCGATGAGTACGTCGATCCGGTCCGCGGGCAGCAGCTCGCTGACGCGGCTGGCCCATTCGACGACCACCACGCCGCCCTGCTCGAGCAACTCGGTAAAGCCGATGGCCTCGAAATCCTCGGGGCCGGTGACACGATAGGCGTCGAGGTGATAGACCGTCAGGCGGCCGGTGTCATAGACGTTCAGCAGCATAAAGGTGGGGCTGCTGACGCTCCGCGGCTCGCCGCCCAGCCCGCGGAGCAAGCCGCGGACGAACTGTGTCTTGCCCGCGCCAAGATCTCCCTCCAGTGCGATACATTCCCCGCCCTTTAGCGAGCGCGCAAGCCCGCCGGCGATCGTCTGCGTCTGGGCGGGGCTGCGGGACAAATGCGTCACGCCGGGGATTGTCGTGATCGAGCCTTACGCGACAAGCGCGGATTCGACTTGCAGCCGTTCCATCGGTACGCTGGCCGCCGTCCATTTCGAGGGGCATCCTCATGATCCGATGGGAAGAACGGGCCGGCTTCTGGGTGCGTGTGGCGGCGGGTGTGACCGACCTGTTCGCGGCGCTCGTGCTCTTTATGGCCGTCTGGATCCCGCTGACCATCCTCGGCGATAAGCCGCCACACGCCACCCAGCAGTCGATTGCCACCGGCGCTTTGTGCATTCTTTGGCTCCTCTACAGCAGCACGGAATTCTTCCTCGCGGGGACGCCCGGCAGATTGCTACTGGGCCAGCGCATCGCGCTCCAGAACGGCTTTCGCGCCGATAAGTGGCGGCTCTTCCTGCGCTGGTCGACCAAGCAAGCGCCGGTGATTGTCGGGCTAACCGGGAGCATGCTCCCGAATATTGCGTTCCTCCTCGTGCAAAGCATTCTGCTGTGGGTGCTCGCCATCGGACTGCTGGCCATTTTGAACGAAGACCGCCTTTCCTGGCACGACCAATGGGCCGGCACCGCGGTGTGGAGGACACGCCGCGTCGCACCGCCGCCACTGCCCCGCGTCCCGCCGCCGACGTCGGCGATGAGCCGCTGACGAGGGTTTGGTACAATCCTCCCATGCCCGGCGAGTTTGATCTCATCGACTGGATCCGCAGTCAGCACAAGCCCTCGGCATTCGTGCCCGTGCCGCAGGGGGATGATCTGGCCGTGCTCAAATGGGACCCGGCGGATCTGCTGCTCGTCGGCGTCGATCAGGTACTTGATGGCGTGCATTTCGATTCTGCCGTTCATCCGCCGCGATTGATCGGCCGGAAGGTGATGAACCGAAACCTCTCCGACTGTGCCGCGATGGCCTGCCTCCCGGCGGCGGCGGTGGCGACGGTGGCGCTGCCGCGGGGAATCGGCATCGACTACGCCAAGGAACTGTACCTGGGCCTGCGCGACGCCGCCGATCCGTTCGATTGCCGGCTCGTGGGGGGAGACACCGCTTCCTGGGACGGCCGCCTCGCGTGCACCGTCACCGTGCTGGGGAAGAGCGCGGGCATCAAGCCGATCACCCGTACCGGCGCCAGGCCCGGCGACGGCGTCTACGTCACCGGCCCCCTGGGCGGCAGCATCCTCGGGCGGCACCTGACGTTTGAGCCGCGAGTGCATCTCGCCCGCGAACTGGCCCGCACGGGCCTGCTCACCGCCATGCTCGACCTGAGCGACGGCCTCTCCCGCGACCTGCGGCACATCTGCCGGCAGAGCAATGTCGGTGCGACCGTCGACGCGGCAGCGATACCGATCCACGCGGACGCGGCGGAGCTTTCCCGCCGCGACGGCCGCGAGCCGCTGCTGCACGCGCTGCATGACGGGGAAGACCACGAGCTGCTTTTCACCGCCTCCGACACGCCCCCGGTGCCAGGGATCGTGCGCATCGGGACGATTACACCGGAGCCAGGAATCTGGCTATCCCGCGACGGCTCGCGCGAAGCCCTCGCGGCGGAGGGATGGCAACATTCATTGTGAGCGGCACGTTTCCCACGTCAGATTTGTAATTGCCATCAGCAATCGAAGGTGGATTCGGAGCCCGGCCGACTCGCCCGGCTCTGAAGGTCACCCGACAAATTAGGCCTGTTGGACCAATAGGTTAGGCTCCGCCGAACATCCGCGGCCCATGGAGGCACGTCCTCTTCAGTGGCACGGGCGGTGCGCCCGTGCCACATTAAGACGGCGCACATTACGGCATGTCTATCCCGGACCGTATGCCAAGCGGTCTATCACATAAAACCGGCCTCGACACGATTGGAGGATCGAGTTTTTTTGCAGCACGAGCTGCGACGGCAGCCTGCCCCACCTTCTCCATCACCCGTTTCAGTTC
>JAQGHH010000496.1 GCA_028288945.1 Phycisphaerales bacterium | reverse complement strand
ATGATCTGATCGGGCTCCCGCCCACGCCGCAGGAAGTGCAGGCGTTTCTGAGCGACCGTTCGCCCAATGCCTTTGAGAAAGTCGTGGACCGCCTTCTCGCCTCGCCCCACTACGGCGAGCGCTGGGGCCGCTTCTGGCTCGATACCGCCCGCTACTCCGACACGACCGGCGCGGAGCAGGTCCGCAAGGAAGACTACCGCTACGCCTACGCGTGGACCTATCGCGATTATGTCATCAAGGCGTTCAACGACGACAAGCCGTACGACCAGTTCCTTCAGGAGCAGATCGCGGCTGATCAGCTTCGGGGCGCGGATAAAAATCCCGACAGCCTCGCGGCCCTGGGCTTCATCACGGTCGGGAAGCGCTTCGCGAACCCCAACGACACGATCGACGAGCGGATCGACACGCTCAGTAAAGCGACGATGGCCCTCACCGTGTCGTGCGCCCGCTGCCATGACCATAAGTTCGACCCGATCCCGCAGGCCGATTACTACTCGCTACATGGCGTCTTCTCCAGCACGATCGAGCCGGCCGATCTGCCGTTGATCGGTAAATCTCCCGCCGGGAAAGACCGGGATGATTTCGAAGCCAAGCTCGCCGAGCTGGAAGCGAAGAATCGGGACATTTATTACGAGCTGGTCGATTCCGCCGGCTCTGAATTCCGCAAGAAGGCGTCTGCCTATCTGCTGGCGTTCGTGTTTAACGGCAAATCCGACGCGGCCGCGCTGATCGAGCGCAACAAGCTCATCAGCCAAAACAACCTCGACCGCGGCATCTTCGCCGGGTTGCGGAACGTGCGCAAGGAAGACAACGTCTTCGCACCGTTGGCGCGGTTCCGCCAGATTCCGCCCGATCAGTTCAGCCAGAAGGCCGGGGAAGTGCTCGACGCGATTTCGCGTGGGGAAGGCCCCCGCCGGCCGCTCAATCCCCTGGTCGTCGCGGCGTTCAAGGATGTGTCGCCCGATTCACTCCATAGCATCCGCGACGTCGTCGAGATTTACGGGAAGCTCTTCGCCGGCATCGACTCCCAGGCGAAGGAATACGTCAAGGCGATGCACGCGGCCAAGGACAACGCGGTCACCGGCTTCGACCCCGCCCTCGTGTCTCTGATCGAAGTGCCCGCGCCCATCGAGCCGGCGCCCGCCCTCACCACCGACCACCTGCGCGAGCTGCTCCCCAAGCTCCCCGTGCAGAACAACAACGCCTACGGACGATTCCAATTCGCGGCCATCAACGAGCTGGAACTCACCCACCCCGGCTCGCCCGCGCGGGCGATGGTCGTGGCGGATTCGCCCACGCCCCGGAATTCGCCGGTCTTCATCCGCGGCGAAGCGAACAACCGCGGGCCGATCGCGCCGCGCGAGTTCCTGCAGATCCTCTCCGGGCCCCACCGCCAGCCGTTCAAGATCGGCAGCGGCCGCCTCGAGCTCGCTCGCGCGATCGCGACCAAGGACAACCCTCTCACCGCCCGCGTGCTGGTCAATCGCGTGTGGATGCACCATTTCGGCGACGGCTTCGTCCGAACGCCCGACGACCTGGGCGTGCAGTCGGAAGCGCCCAGCCATCAGGAGTTGCTGGACTACCTGGCGAATCAATTCGTGGAAGAGGGCAACTGGTCGATCAAGAAGCTCCACCGCGAGATCATGCTCTCGAACACGTACCAGCAGAGCAGCGACACGAACCCGACGTATTCCCAGAAGGACCCGGAGAACCGCCTGCTGTGGCGGGCCAATCTCCGCCGGCTCGATTTCGAGGCCGTCCGCGACACGATGCTGGTTTTCACGGGCAAATTGGATGCGACCATCGGCGGCAAGCCCGTGAACCTCACCGATGAGCCCTACAGCAACCGCCGATCCGTCTACGGCTACATCGACCGCGGGCGGCTCCCCGAGCTCATGTCGCAATTCGACTTTGGAGACCCCGACCGCCCCAACAGCCGTCGCACTTCGACGATCGTCCCGCAGCAGGCGCTGTTCCTGATGAACAGCCCGATGAGCGCTGACGTGGCGCGGAAGGTGACCACGCGCCCGGAATTTCTTGCCGCCCATGACGACGCCGGACGGGTGAAGGCGCTTTATGCGGTGCTATACCAGCGCGAGCCCAAGGCCGCCGAGGTGCGACTGGCCGCGGACTTCTTCAACGCCCACGCGCGCCCCAATGGCCAGCCCCCGACCGCCCGCCTGGTGGCCGATCGTTCGCCGGGCCCAAGGCCGCGTGTTGCCCCACGGCCGGACAAAGGCGCCGCGATGCGCCGCAACGACGCCAAGCGGGCCATCCAGAACGAAGGCGAAACGGTTGAGCGCAAACCGCTGACCATCTGGGAGGAATACGCGCAGGCGCTGCTATTTACAAACGAAATTGCGTACGTGAACTAGAGCGAACAAATATCGCTGGACGGCAATGCATCGTTGGCGCGGCGGACGGTGCGTGATAGCATCCATCGATTCTTTAGGCGGTGACAGCAGAAACCAGGAGTTCATCATGCGGGATGCAGCACACGTGAGCCTCCGGCGGACGGCATTCACCCTTGTCGAATTGTTGGTCGTTATCGGGATTATTGCTGTGCTGCTGAGCATTATCCTTCCGGTAGTGTCGCGCGTCCGTCATTCAGCCCGCGTGGTCAATTGCCAGGCGAACGTGCGGCAGTTGGTGCAGGCATCAATTTCCTACGCGTCGGATAACGACGGCATTCTGCCCCTCCCCAACTTGCAATCGCAGGACGGTCCGAACACTCCAGGGTGGCTTTATAAAGACATCCCTTTAGCTACGAACCCCGCCCAGGTCGAAACCGGCGTCCTTTGGAAATATCTGAAAGTCCGGGACGTCTATCACTGTCCCTTGGATCCAGGTCCGTGGGGCAGAGGCGTGACTGAAGCGTTCACCAGTTATCTGATGAACCCTTCTGTAATGAACCCCGCGATTGCAAATCCCAAGCCCAACACCATCCCGTCATCGTATGCCCTTCGACGGATGAACCCGCAGGCGATCCTGTTCCTCGAAGCGGATCAGTCGCCCCCGCCCCCCCCGCGCGGCCCATCGGACCCGCCACCGCCGCCGGTGAAGCCGCAGGCGTGGCTCGACGGAGCCGCCCAACTCGACAAGGACTCTGCGGTCCGCCATGGCGCCGTCGGCGCCTGCATCGGCTGCTTCGACGGACACGTCGAGATGATCTTGTCCACCGAGTACGCGAGCCAGCAGACTCTTTATCAAATGAATCCCCCACAAGGCCGTCTTTATTGCCTTTCCCCGTGAACGCCGTCATTTCGTCAGCAGATATCCCACCAGGTCGTCGAACTCCTCGGCTTTGATGATCTCTCCGAAGTTGCTGGGCATCAGCGACAGGTTCGACTGGACCGCGCGCTTGATCTTCGACTTTTGCAGCGTGACTTCCTTGCCCGCCGCGTCCGCGACGACGAGGGTGTCGCCTTCCTCCCGGCGGAGGATGCCGGCGACGACGTCGCCGCTGTCGAGCACGTAGGTGCTGTAGCGGAAGGCGGCGTCGACGTTGCGGCTGGGGTCGAGGATGTCTTCGCAGAGCCTGGCCGCCCCGCGCACGCCCATGCCGTCGAGCTGCGGGCCGACGTGCGCGCCCACCCCGCCGATGGAATGGCAGACGGCGCAGTTGGCCGTGAAGACCTTCAGCCCCCGCTCGGGCGAAGCCTTGCCGCGGTCGAAACGGGCGGCGCGCTGGTCGATCAGTTGCTGAACCGCACGGTCCGGGGCGGGGAGATTGGCCGTCAGCTTGGCGATACGGTTGTTCAAGTCGGCGGGTTTGGAGACGCCCAGCCGTTCGCGGAGGTTTGCGTCCTGCAGAAGGCGGGCCGACGCCTTCCCGTCGGCCACCGCGCCCAGTAGCGCCTCCGCGCCCGCAGTGGACGCGGCCAGCGACTTGGCCAGCGAAAGCTGCAACTTGTTGGGCGCGGTGCGGAGGGCCTCCACGAACGCGCCGGTGACGGCCGGCGACGGGTTCTGCGCGAGCGCCGCGGCGACGGCTTCACGCAACGCACCGGGCGCGGAGGGGTCTGAGAGCACGCCCACCAGTTCCGCCGTGTGCCCCGCGCCGTCCGCCGCCAGCGAGGGCAGCGCCTTGGCCGCGGCTATCCGCGCATCGAGGTCTGCTCCTTTGCTCGCCAGAACTTTCGCCACTGCATCTTCCAATTCCGGCAAGTGCAGGGAGGCGGCGATGTCGATCGCGGTCTGAAGGCGGTTGGTCTCCCCGACGGCCGGCACACGGACGACCGGCGGGTCGAAGCGGCCGAACGCGATCCACGCGTACGCCCCGGCGGTGTCGCCGTCCGTCGCCTCGAAATAACCCTTCCGCCCCTCGAACTGCGTGAGCTTCCACGTCACCTTCTGCGCCATGTCGTTGCGCGGCGCGGGCGCCTCGGCCAGAACTTCGTCACTCCCCGCTGCGCGCAGCCGCACGAAGTTCTTCACCGGCAACTGCGCCGGCGGCTGGCCGTTGTGGCCGGCGATGTAGAAGCTGAGCGTCGCGGGGATCGCGAAGTCCCTGGAGCGGAGCACGCCGGTGCCCGACTCGCCCAGCGGGAGCGACGAAAGGAACGGGGCTCCGGCGCTGCCGTCGCTGCCGGGGCGGAGCTGAACTGACCAGGGATTCTTGGCATTGGGAAGATCAGCCAGCGGGCGGTTGACCCATCCGCCGAACCCTTCGCCCGGGTCGGCCAGCAGCCGGCCGGCCATGTCGCGCCCCCAGGTGCGGGCGGCGTCGCCGAGCTTGCCGCCGCGTTGCGCCACGCCTTCCTGCAATGCTTTGAACAGCGCCAGTTGGAGCGAATCGTCGCCCGCGAATTTGGCGAGGGCGAGCTTTGCCAGTTCATCGGCCTGCGCGTCGTTGCCGTAACGGGCGGCGTGGCGGAAGGTGTTGGCCAGCTTCTGCCCGTCCACGGGGGCAGAGTTGATCTGCTTGAGCACCATCACCACCGCGCCTGGCGACGAAGCGCCCGCCGCGGCGTCCAGCAAATCTCGCGCGTCCTGCTCGTTCCACCCGGGCAGCGGCAGCTTGTCGGCCACGCCCGGCGCGTCGAGCTGATTGCGCAGCGCCATGCGGATCGTGTGGACCAGGTGCTTGTCCTCCGCCGGGGCGTGCTGCTTTGCGTCGAGCAGCGGCCGCACGTTTTCCAGCGCGGGGTGCTGGCCCAACGCGTCCGCCGCACAGCGCTGCACGAGCGGGTCGGCGTCCTTCAAACCGCGCAGCGCCAAATCCCGCTGCACCGGCACCCAGGAAGGTGTTTCCGAGAGTACCCGCATCGCATGCACGCGCACCGCCAGGTCGGCGTCCGTCGCCAGCGCCTGGAGCGTCGAGCGGTCCAGTGCGCCCAGCCGATGAAGCACCCACATTCCGTGGACCTTCAGCAAGGGCGCCGGCGAATGCGCCAGCGCTTCCTTTAGCGGGGCGACCGCGGCCTGCCCGCTCACATCAGCCAGGTGCTGCATCGCCAGCATGCGCACCGTGAAATTGGCGTCCGACAGATACGCGATCAACTCAGGGACGGACGCCTTGGTCAGGTCAAACGATTTGGCGGGCGCGGGTCTGGCGTCGGTCCCTTTGTAGACGATGCGCCAGATGCGGCCGCGGTCCTTGTCGCGGCCGGGGTGATGCAGGTCCACCTCGTAGTGCCCGATGATCCGGTTGTAGAAGTCCGCGACGTAAAGGGCCCCGTCGGGCCCGAGCTTGATGCACACCGGCCGGAACCACGCATCGTCGCTGACGAGAAAATCCGGCGCGTCGTCGGCATGCACCGCCGACCCGCGCGGCACGAGCTGCGCGCGGTTGATCCGACCGGTCACCACGTTCCCCACCAGCAGCATGTCGCGGTACGCCGGGGGGTATTGGTCGGCGACGTAATTGGCCAGCCCCGCGATGGCGCTCGATCCGTACATGTGCTCGGCGATGTCCGGGCCGAAACCCAGGCCGTCATTGGGCTTGCCGAAGCTCGAGTAGTACGCGCCGCGCAGCGTTAGCAGAACCGGCATGGTTTCGCAGTCGCTGGTGTAGAGATTTCCCAGGGGGTCGAGGCACAACCCGAAGGGGTTCACCTGCCCGTGCGTGTGCTGCTCGAGGTGCGACCCGTCGGGCTTAAAGCGATAAGTATTGCCCGAATTCATCTCCAGCAAGGACCCATCAGAGCCCTTGACGGACGAAGTATTTCGAAAGCCGTGGACGGCGTAAACGTAGCCGTCAAAACCCTGGGTGAACGAGCCGGTCATGCCGTGCGTATCATCATGGCCCTGGCCGGTGACGACGAGATCGCGCTGGTCGGCGACGCCCGCGCCCGTGGTGTCGCCCATCCGCCAGATTCCGGGGATGCTGTAAACGAGCGCCGTGTCGCGGCCCGCCTGCGAAGGCAACGGCAGCACGCCGACGGGGATGTTCAGGTCGTCCGCAAACGTGGTGATCTTGCGGGCTTTCCCGTCCGGCCCGAAATCTTCGAGGATTTTGACGCTGTCGCGGGCCTTGGTCTTGCGGTTGTCGGGGGCGGGGAACGGGTACTCGATGGTGTCGGTGACCCAGAGCCGGCCGCGTTCGTCGAAGGCGATGTTGATGGGCTTATGAATGTCAGGTTCGGCGGCGACGAGTTGCGCCTCGAAGCCGGGCGGCAGATGAAACGCCGCCCCCTCCGCCGCCGGCGTGCGCGGCCCCGCCGCCACCACCGCATCCGCCGCCCGCGCGGGCGCTTGCGAAAGCCAGCCCCACGCCCCGAATCCGACGATCGCGCCCACGACCGAAATTGCGCCACGACTCCGCATGCGATTGCTCCCGTTAGATTTCCAGCCCGTCATCCGCCCGTCTGGGTATTGTGGCGGGAATCCCGATTGGATGGAACCGCCCGCCGAGGGATATACCCAGGGAAGGGCGACGCGGTTTAAGGCGACCGGAGGCGTGGTCCAGCGAGAGACCTGGCGTTTGCGGTCGTACGCCGGCTAACGGCATTGTTATGGCACGGGTTTTCAACCCGTGTTAGGTGCATCAAGCCGCGTAGGCTGGGCGTACTCGCCCACCGTCACTCGGTTTCCATCGTATCGAATAGAACAGAGGTGCGCCTGATCCCGTAAGGCCAACGGTGGGAGAGTACGCCCACCTACGCCGTCGCGAGTAAATGCGCCGGCGGTTTTTACTGGGCCACGATTTGAATCGGCACGCTGTTCTCCGCGACCCGGTTCACCTGTTGGTCCACCACGCTCACCTTGAGCAAATAGCGGCCGATGGTGAGCTGCGCGGGCAGGTGAATGCGCTTGACGATGAAGAAGTCATGCCGGCGGTTGCGGCTGTAGTCGACGATCGGGCGCGCGGGCGTTTTGTCGCGCCAGACCTCCAGGCCGTTCTGCTCCGTATAAAGAACGATCTCCTGCGACAGCTTCGTCTCCCAGCGCTTCTGGACATCGAGCTGTGAAGCGAAATTCTCGACCTCGCAATAGACGAGCGCGGGTTGATCGCGGCCGGCCTCGAAGCGGGCGGGCTCGATCGGCTCGTAGACGCCGAAGCCTTTAACGTCCTTGCACAGTGCGATCGTCGGGATCGTCAGCTCCGCCTGGGTGCGCAACCGGTCGGAAAGATCGAGCAGCGGGCGGATCTTTTTCGACAGGAGCATGTTGTTGTCGGTACGCAGGCCGTTGCGGAACAGCGTGAGCCCGTCGAGCAGCGCGGAAAGCATTTCGCGGTCCTCGGCGGGCAGCGTCGAAAGCGACTGCATCTGCGGCACCGACTGCCCCTGCAGGTACTGGAGGAGCTGCCAATCGAGGTGCGCGCTGATCTCGGTCGGATAATCCTTCACCTGCTGCGAGAACCGGCGGGACAGCTCATCGACGCCCGCGAGCGCCGGCTGCTGGCCGCCGACCAGCGGCGTGTTCACCGAAGGCGTGTCCTTGTTCAGCACCACGTCCGACCGCGGAGGCGTTTGCGTCACGACCGGTGGCGCGGTCGGCGCGATGGACGCGATCTGATTGGCCGCGAGGTCGGCCTGCGCACCCCGCGTCGGCGGGTTCGCGACAGGGGCGGCGGGCGGGGCGTCCTTCGGCGGCTTGGCCGCCGAAGCCGACTCCCGCGCCGCGTCGGGCTCGGTCCATTGAACGGCCGACGGCTGGCCGGTCGTCTGCTGCGGCGCAGTCGGGTTGCGCGTTTCTGCCGTTGCCGGACGGGTCGTGTTGCCGGCGCGCCTGGCCATCAGCGGCTCCAGGTTCTGCGCGTACACCTTGGCCTTTTGCGCGACCGCGTCCGCGGTGCTGTGCGGATCATCCGTGATGATGGGCTTTTCGGTGTCGAGGTTTTCGTTCGGACGGCGCGGCGCCGCGGGCGCGTCTGCCACCGAAACGGCCGGTGGTTTTGCTTGGGTGGAACTGGGCGCCGCGGTCTGGGGGTTCTGGTGGCAGCCCCCCGCCGCGATAGCCAATGTGAGACCGACGCAAAGAAGTTGACGTCTTGCCATGAGATCCATCCTTGGATTTGTGGGACCGGCATCCATGCCGGCTGGCGGTGAAGCCCAAAGCCACTCCAGAATATACCCACCGCCCCGGCCCCCCCGCAAGCGGCCGGGACAATTTGCTTCGGGCGTTATTGAGTTGAATAATTCAGTCGGGTGTGACCGATAACTCGAATGCGCCTGCCGCTGTCCGAAAGGGTGTGTGTGGTTTCCGCCCCGAGGGTCCGTATGAGCCGAAGGTCAGCCTCGAGTTGTATTTATCATTTGGCGGCCACGGCCTTGCTAGTCGTAACGCCCGCATTGGCCGTCGCACAAGCGGCCCCCGCCGATCCCCCCGCCGCTTTTCCCACGACCGCCCCCGCCTCCCCTTCAGTCGATTCGCGCTTCGCGCTTCTCCGCGGTCAGTCGGGCTTTTGGCGGATCGGAAAGACGCATGAAGGCGTTTGGTGGTTTGTCGATCCCGACGGCCGGCCCGATTTCCTGAACATGGTCACGACCGTGCAGCCGACGCTCCGCGGCCGCGACGCCAACGGCCCCGACTTCGTCTCCCGCGACTACGACGAACACGATCCGGCGTCAATTGACCGCTGGGCAAAAGCCGCCGTTCTGCGCCTGCGCGACGTCGGCTTCAAGGGCGTCGGCGCGTGGTCGAACGCCGCCCTGCACCGGTGCGATGTCCCGATGACCCAGGACCTGAACCTCTCCTCCTGGACGCACGGCGGAGCGCGCCTCCTATATAGCCCCGCGTGGGCGCCGATGATCGAAAACGCAGTGAAAACTCAAACCCATTCGCTCAAGGAAAACCGCAGCCTCGTCGGCTACTTCCTCGACAATGAGATGAACTGGGACGACGAGTCCGTCGGGCCCGGCGTCTATTTCGACGGCCTCTCCCCCACCGACCCAAACCGGCGCGAAGTTGTCGCCGTGCTCCGCGGCACGTGGGCTTCGCCGGAGGAATTCAACAAGGACTGGAACACGCAGATCGGCGACTGGGGCGCGATCGAGACGTGGAAATCGCTCCCACGCGGCCCGGCCCGCGCGTACGAGCGCCTCGCGGGTTCGTGGCTGGGCCATTTGGCCGAGACCTACTTCCGCACGACGACCACGCTGCTCCGCAAGTACGACCCGAACCACCTGGTCCTGGGCATCCGCTACCGCGGGAGCGCCCCCCGCGAAGTCGTCCGCGCCTCCCGCGGGTTCACGGATGTGCAGTCGCTCAACTATTACGTGAGCGACGCGAAGCTCGACCCCGAGACCTTCCGCACGATCTCAAAAGAGAGTGGGCAGCCGCTTCTCATCAGTGAGTATTCCTTCCACGCCTTGGACGGCCGCAGCGGCAACCGCAACACGATCGGCTTCGACGCGCAGGTGCTCGACCAGCAGGCGCGGGGCGATGCGTATCGGCTTTTCACCGGCCGCCTGGCTCGGGTGCCGTTCGTGATCGGGGCGGACTGGTTCCAATGGATGGACGAGCCCCCCAGCGGCCGCCGATCCGACGGCGAGGACGCAAACTTTGGCGTCGTCGATGTGGACGACAAGCCCTATGAGCCGCTGGCCAGCGCCGTCCGTTCGACTGCCGCCCTGCTGAACGGCATGCACGAAAACAGCAACGCCGACAAGCAGGAAGACGTCTGGCGGGACGCCTTCGCAACCAGGCCGACATTCCACGTGCCGCTGCTCGAAAAGCCCATCAAGATCAACGGCGAGCTGGCCGACTGGCCCGCCGCCTGCAAACTCACCGGCATCCGGCCGACGCTGGCCCTCGGCACGGAGCGTCAACATCTGCCTGAGCCCAACGTCTATGTCGGCTGGTCAGCGCAAGGCGTCTCATTGGCTTTCGAAGTCTTCGACAGCGACGTCTCCGCCGCCCCCGCCAGCGGCTGGTGGTGGGCGCGCGACAACGTCGAGTTCTGGCTCTCCACGCACCCGGTCCCCGATGGCCAAGCCCGCTATGACGCTGGTTGCCATCACTTCTTCTTCGTGCCGGTAGATTTCCCCGCCGCCCAGGGCGCGAGCGGAGTCGTCGGCCAATGGCACAGCCCCGGCGACGGCCTCTCCGAAAACCTCGTCCCGCACCCGGACATCAAATCCGTGACCCGAATTCTCCCCGATCGCTACGTCACGGAAATTTTCATTCCCGCCAAGTCCCTGCACGGCTACGACCCCGTGCACCAGCCGGAGCTGGCCTTCAACATTCAAGTCCGCAACTACCAACACGCCAGCGAGTTTTTCTGGTCCGCCCCCAAGCAGATCCTGACGCAAGCAAGGCCCGCGACGTGGGGCACGCTCTATCTCTCCCAACCCTCGCTCGCCCCCGAACTACATCCGCAACCCGTCGCCGACATCAAGTAGGGAGGAGTGCTGAGTGCTGAGGAAAGGCTGAGGACTGAGGACTGAGGACTGAGGATCTGAAAGTGAAAGCAGCCCCGAGAGTATAGGCTCAGCACTTCATGCGGCAGCTCGTGTGCAAGACTTGCGCGCATAAAAGAAGCCCGGTTCCTCAAAGGAACCGGGCTTCTCAGTTGTGCGAACTGCTGTGATAGGGGAAACGGCCCGCGGGCCGTTCCGGTACTATCGAGCTGCCTGAGCAGCTGCGTGTACCGCAGGAATCGCACCTGCGGAAGCTGCTAGAGCAGCCCACACATACAGTCAGAATTGGTCACGGATCACCTCCATTTCATCGGGCGACGCGTCGCTACGGACGAGCGCCCAGGCCACGCCAAGCCGCCGCGGGCTGCTATTCGAGGGTGACTGTCGGCACGGTAATGAGAAGCAAGCGGACCGAAGCCTCGATTGCCGCTGGGATGCCGGCCTTAGTGGATCCCTCTACTAGCCCGCCGCCGGGCTCTACCTCCCGGCAACGCCTTGCCGGGAACTCCGTACATTCTACGTCGGAGCGAGCGGGAAGGATCGGGAAAATTTGCGGAAGGGGGCGAAGCGAGGATGGAGGATAGAGGATGGAGAATGGCGGAAACGAGATTCCTAAGGCTATCTTCCATCGTCGATCCTCCATCCTCAAATTCGCGTGCACTCCCGTGTACAATTAAGGACGTATGCCTGACGCAAAACAGACCCTAGAGCAGTATTACCTGGAGATGCGCTGGCGCTGCCTGTCGCTGGCGGCAGACCTCGACCGCGTGGAGCGCGCCGAAGGCGGCAAGGCCCTCCTCGAAACGGACCCGCGCCTCCAAAAGCTCCGCCAGGCCATCGGCATCCTTCTCCAAGGCTCCGCCAACCGTGCCGAGCAGGTCCAGAACATCTTCAGCGACAAAACACCGCCGCCGCGGTGAGAAAGGACTGAGGACTGAGGACTGAGGACTGAGTGGAAGAAAACAACGCCGTTCCTTGGCATTCACTCAGTCCTCAGTCCTCAGTCCTCAGCACTCTGAATGCGATTTATTGATCCCCACATCCATTGTGTCAGTCGGACGACCGACGATTACCAATACATGGCCCGTTGCGGCGTAGTCGCCGTCTCCGAGCCGGCCTTTTGGGCCGGCTACGACCGCTCCAGCGCCTCCAGTTTCGCCGACTACTTCCGGCACCTCATGGAAGTCGAGCCCAAGCGCGCCGCCCGCTACGGGATTGACCACTATTGCTGGCTCTGCATCAACGCCAAGGAGGCCGAGGACGTGCAACTCAGCCGCGAGGTGATCAAGCTGATCCCCCCGCTGCTTGACCACCCCCGTGTCCTGGGCATCGGCGAGATCGGCCTCAACAAAAACACCCGCAACGAGATCACCGTCTTCGAAGAGCAGGTGGAAATCGCCGCCAAGTACGACCAGCTCATCCTGATCCACACGCCGCATTTGGAAGACAAGCACAAAGGCACGTCGATCATTACGAGCATCTTGAAAAACGACAAGCGGATCAAACCCGAGCGCGTGCTGGTGGACCACTGCGAAGAGCACACCTTCCGCATGGCCAGGGAAAACGGCTTCTGGGCCGGCCTGACGATCTACCCCGTGAGCAAAGTGACGCCGCAACGGGCCGCCGACATGCTGGAAGTCTTCGGCACCAAAATGGTCTGCGTCAACAGCGCCAGCGACTGGGGCGAAAGCGGCCCGAATTATCTGACGGATACGTGTTTAGAATTCCGCCGCCGGGGGCACAGTGAGGCGGAGGCGACGGAAGTTTTCTACAACAATCCGTGCCGGTTTTTCGGGCAGTCGGCGAAGTGGAAGTTGAAGCCGATTGCGTGAACATGCTTCGGCCGTTCAGGAACCTCTGCCCGGATTGCGGCTCACGGGATTTCCGTGAACGGCTAATCCCATTCCGACTGGGCAGCTTCCGCGAGTGCTTGCGGTGTGGCAAAATTTACCGGGGCACGATGGCATGGAGTGATGCGGTTTTTATCATTGTGTTCGGCTCGGGTCTGATGGTGGGAATGTTTCACATAATGGGTCAGGTCGGGTTCATCATCCCACCCGCCATCGGCGCGATCCTGGGCGCCGCAATGGTCGCGCTCGGCACCATGGGCATAATCTGCCGCTACCAGAGAGAAGGCGATCCCTCTCGTGGATTCCCCGTTAAATCGCCGGGTTCCGGGCCTATTTCGCCCCCTTCCGTAAAAT